>NZ_DQDX01000164.1:3925-7816 GCF_003525665.1 Flavobacterium sp. | reverse complement strand
TTTTTATACTTCGTCTGGAAAAATTTTACCAGGATTTAGAATATTATTCGGATCGAAAACACGTTTAATACTTTCCATTAATTCTAGATGTGTTCTTGTGAAAGCAATATCCATATAGTTTTTTTGCACAAAACCAATTCCGTGTTCGCCAGATAATGTGCCTTTTAAGGAAACTGTTAATGCAAAAATTTCACGAATTCCAAGTGGAACTTGTGTCAGCCAGTTATCATCAGACATAGCTGCTTTTATGATGTTTACATGTAAATTTCCGTCACCAGCATGACCATAACAAACCGATTTGAATCCGTATTTATTTCCTATCGATTTTATTCCTTCTAATAATTTTGGTAATTCATATCGAGGCACAACGGTATCTTCTTCTTTATAAATAGAATTTGATTTTACGGCTTCGGCAACCGAACGACGCATTTTCCACAACGCATTTTTCTCGTCTTCTGTGTCGGCAAATAATACTTCGTCAATTTCAAATTGCTCTAAAACCGTCATGATTTTTTCGGCTTCAGAAAATAAAATATCTGGATAATTTCCGTCAACCTCAATCAATAAATGCGCTTGAACTTCGTCTTTTACGTTTACACTGATGTCGTCATGGTATTTTAATGTCCAATCGATTGCATCGCGCTCCATGAATTCTAACGCACTTGGTACAATTCCTGCTCTAAAGATAGCTGAAACCGCTTCGCAAGCCTGACTTGCTTTGTAAAAAGGAACTAACATCAATACATTATGAGCATTCTGTGGCAGTAATTTTAAAACAATTTTAGTAATAATTCCGAGTGTGCCTTCGCTTCCAACCATTAACTGCGTTAAATTATAACCAGTAGAATTTTTTAAAGTATTTGCGCCAGTCCAAATGATTTCTCCGTTGGGTAAAACTACTTCTAAATTAAGAACATAATCTTTGGTAACACCATATTTTACGGCACGTGCGCCACCCGAATTTTCGGCAACGTTTCCTCCTATCCAACAACTTCCTTGACTGCTTGGATCAACAGGATAGAATAATCCTTTTACGGCTACAGCTTCGCGCAAAACCTGAGTAATTACTGCTGGTTCTGTTATTATTTGCAGATTATTTTCGTCAATTTCTATAATTTTATTGAGACGTTCCATCGATAAGCCGATGCCTTTGTAAATCGATAAAGCGCCACCGCTTAAACCAGTCCTTGCTCCTATTGGCGTGGTTGGAATTTTATAATCGTTGGCTACTTTAAGAATTTCAGAAATTTCGAATGCGTTGGCTGGTTTTATAACAACACTTGGTGGAAAAACATAATCTTCGGTTTCGTCGTGACCGTAATGGTTTCTTGTTTCATCGTCGGTGAAAACGAATTGTTCTCCTACTATTCTTATTAATTTTTGTAGTACTTCTGGATTGAATTGCATTTTGTGTAAATTGAGAAGTAAAAGTAGAAAAAAATGTGATTAGTAAAAAGTAATATTGATTATTGAAATTATATTAAGATAAATTTCTTTTGAAAAGATGATTTTACAAAAAACCACTACTAGTTATCCCGAAGCTTCGGGAACGATGCAAGAATTGTTTGAGCTCTCCCGATTTTTATCGGGAAGCGAGTTCTTGCAGCAGGAACATGGAAAACAAAAAATGCGCAAGCGATTCGCTCCTGAATTATAAAATTACATTTTTAAAATATAATACCAAAAAGCAAGAGAAATAAAGGAAAGTGGAATTCCAATGCCAATCATCATGCTGCTTAATTTTGGTTTTAATCCGTAATTTGAAGCTAATATTGAAGCAGTTATCATTGGTGCCATTGCCGATTCCATGATTGACACGGTGATTTCTAATTGGTTTTCGCCCAAAATTATTCGATACAATAAAAAGAAAAACGCAGGCATAAGAAAAAGTTTGAAGAACAAACCTAAAGTTAAAAACGACCAATGCTTGCTTCTTGTATCAATTTTTAATTGCAATCCAACGGCAACTAAGGCAACTGGAGTAACGGTATTTCCAATTTTTAAAAAGGAACTTTGTAGTGAATTTGGAAAATCTAATGACAAAATAGTACACAAAATGGCGATGGAAAAAGCTATAAAAGGAGGAAACTTAAGAATCTTCATAAGAATTTCTGAAGTATTTAAATTACCTCTTGAGAAACTTGCTGCAACCAAAATTCCCAATGTTGTAACCACTACAAATGAACCTGGTTGATCTACAATTATGGCGGTTTTTAAACCTTCTGGACCATACAATGCTTCAATAATTGGAAATCCAACGAAAGAAGTATTGCTCAATCCGCCTGTTAAAATAAGGCATCCAATTAGTTTTTTTGACCATTTTAAATACGTTCCGATGGAATAGAAAAAGAGGAATGATAATCCAAATCCGAGCCAAGCAATTCCTAATGGATATAAAAGTGCTAGTGAAATTGTAATTTTAGGAATGTAATACAAGGCCAAAGCCGGAAGCGAAACATAAATTACATATTGATTTAGACTTTGGTAAGCATTTTTAGGAAACTGAGGTACTTTTTGAAGCGCCAAACCTAAAAATAAACATAAGAATAAAAGAATAATGTTTTCCATTTTATAAAAATCACTACAAAATTACTATTATAAATTGCACGTTGGTTTTTTTAACGCTTTTTTAATGTTTTAATCTAAAAAGAATATTACATTTGTAACATATTTTATTACAGTATGATTTCAGGTAAATTTGCTATTTCGATTCATATTTTGACTTTGCTTTCAAAATTTCCAGACGAATATCTTTCGTCTGAATTTATTGCGAGCAGCGTAAATCTCAATCCAGTATTGATTAGGAAAGAAATTGGAAACTTGAAAAAAAACAATATTGTAATTAGTAAGGAAGGAAAAAATGGAGGAACAAAATTAAATATTTCTCCATCAAAAATTACATTGCAACAAATATTTGAATCAACATTTGAAGAAATAACCTTGGGATATTCAAAAAAAGAACCCAATCCAAAATGTCCTGTTGGCAAAGAAATTAACACCAATTTGAATCATTTGTATTCCGATTTGAATAAAACAATTATGAATCAACTAAAAGGAATTACCTTAGAAGAATTTGCTAAAAACTTTTAGCTTTTTTTTAAACTAAACTGTAACATTTTTTATTACTATTAAATATTTTAACTTATGAAAATCGCAATTATTGGAGCTACAGGATTTGTAGGCTCAAACATTTTAAACGAATTATCAAGTCGTAATCACGAAATTACAGCCATTGTTAGAAATCCGAAAACGGATGATAATTCAACTATAAATTGGATTAAAGCTGATGTTAATGAAGTAGAAAATCTTTCAAAACTAGTAGCAGGACATGATGTTGTTGTTAGCGCATTTAATCCGGGTTGGACAAATCTGAATATTTATGAAGACTTTTTATTGGGAGCAAAAAACATTCAAGAAGCCGTAAAATTATCTGGTGTAAAGCGCTATATTACTATTGGTGGCGCTGGAAGTTTATTTGTTGCTCCAAATTTACAAGCTGTTGACACACCCGATTTTCCTAAAGCAATATTTCCTGGCGCATCGGCAGCGAGAGATTATTTAAACATTCTTAAGGAAGAAAAAGAATTGGATTGGGCATTTTTTAGTCCGGCTTTTGAAATGCATCAAGGAATTACCACTGGAAGAACTGGAAAATACAGATTAGGATTAGAAAATCCAGTGGTAGATGAAAACCAAAGAAGTATTTTATCTGGTGAAGATTTAGCTGTTGTTATTGCCGATGAAGTTGAAAATCCAAAACACCATCAAGTTCGATTTACTGCGGCTTACTAAACTATTTGTAATTTTTTAAAATGTTCGGTTTTCTATGACAAAAGAGTTGTGGAAAACTGAACATTTTTCGTTAATTTTACTTCATTAAATTCTACAAGT
>NZ_DQDX01000164.1:0-3813 GCF_003525665.1 Flavobacterium sp. | reverse complement strand
TTAAATTCTACAAGTGAAGTCACCAAAAAAAACAATCTCTGCGCTCAACGAAAAAGAAGGAGTTGAACAACCACAGAAGTTTAGTTCGTCGTCTGTTGAGTTAATTCAGCAAATGCGGAGAAAACAACCGTCGGCAAATGATTTGATTGATGGGATTTTAAAACATGACAAAGTAGCTTTAAGTCGTGCCATTACTTTGGTAGAAAGTACCAATCCCGAACATTTATCGAAAGCTAATGAAGTTATAAATGGTTGTTTGCCCAGCGCAAATAAATCGGTTAGAATAGGAATTACTGGCGTTCCTGGTGTTGGAAAAAGTACGTTTATTGAGGCTTTTGGAAAACATTTAACTTCGTTAGGAAAAAAAGTTGCTGTTCTGGCTGTCGATCCAAGTAGTACCATTTCGCACGGAAGTATTCTTGGCGATAAAACTAGAATGGAAGAATTGGTGAAAGACGAAAATGCATTTATTCGTCCGAGTGCTTCGGGCGAAACTCTTGGTGGCGTTGCGAGAAAAACACGTGAATCAATAATTCTATGCGAAGCCTGCGGATTTGACACTATAATTATCGAAACGGTTGGAGTTGGACAAAGCGAAACCGCCGTTCACAGCATGGTAGATTTCTTTTTATTACTAAAAATTTCTGGTGCAGGCGATGAATTGCAAGGTATAAAACGTGGCATCATGGAAATGGCCGACGCTATTGTAATTAACAAAGCCGATGGCGATAATATCAACAAAGCGAAATTAGCCAAAACCGAATTCAATAGAGCTTTACACTTATTTCCTGCCAAAAAATCGGGCTGGATTCCAACTGCATCTACTTGTAGTTCGTATACAAAAGATGGAATTAATGAGGTTTGGAATACAATCTCTGACTATTTAGAATTGGCAAAATCAAATAATTATTTTCAAGAAAAAAGAAAAGATCAGAACCAGTTTTGGATGATGGAAACAATTAACGAACAATTAAAATGGAATTTCTACAATCATCCCGAAATTATCGAATTGATAGAGCAAAACAAAAAAGCAGTTCAAAATGATGAAATGTCACCTTTTGCAGCTGCTGTGAGTTTGTTGGAAAAGTATTTTAAAATAGAAAATTACTCTTCGTAACCTTCCATTTCTTTGTCATAAAATTCTCCGGCAAGTGTAATTAAATGTTCCATTTCACTTTCTAGTTCGGTTTCGTCTTCGCCTTCTAAATCTTCAAGAAACTCTACTTCATCGTCTTTTAAATTGATTATAAAACGCGGAAAGTCAAGGTGAATGATGAAAATATCATCTGGAAAATCGGAATTGTCTGCTAAAACAAATTTAGGTAATTGCATAGTATTTTAGTTTTTAACTTCTGTTTTTAAACTTCAGAAGTTGTAGTATTAATTAATTTTTTAGTCAAATAATGAAAGCGAATATACAAAAATATTGCTGCTGCAGATAATCCTGCTAGAAGTCCAATCCAAACGCCTACTGCTTTCAACTCGGTGTATTCACCAAGATAATACGAAATTGGAAAACCAATAACCCAATAAGCAACAAAAGTAACATACATGGGAACTTTCACGTCTTGCAATCCGCGTAAAGCACCAAGAACAACCACTTGAATTCCATCAGATATTTGAAAAACTGCCGCAACCAAAAGTAATTTTGCAGCAATAACAACGACTTCTTGATTGTCTACAAGTTGTATTTCATTACTCATATCTAAGAATAATGGTGGTAATATTTGATGAAAAGCAACAAATAAAACGGCGAAAATAATTTCGATAATAATCGCTAGTAAAAAGATGGAACGCGCCACAATTACAAGGTTTTTATAATCGTTTAGCCCTTTTTGATTACTTACTCTAATCATAGAAACAACGCTCAATCCCATGGCAAACATAAACGTCATCGAAGCCAAACTCAATGCAATTTGATTCGCAGCCTGACTCGTTTTTCCAATGTTGCCGCACAACCAAATCGCAGCTGTAAAAAGCACTACTTCAAACAACATTTGCATCGCCGATGGCAAACCAATATTTACAATTTTCTTGATTACTTCTTTTTTAATTTCATCAAAACTAAATCCTTTAAAGTATTGCTTCAAGCGTTCTTGTTTAGACAAAATAATGTGCATAAAAGCCACCATCATAATTCTGGAAATTACCGTTCCTAATGCGGCGCCAATAATTCCCATTTTAGGAAAAATCCAAATTCCGTAAATCAAAAAATAATTGATAATTACGTGAATAACATTTGCCATCACAATAGCATACATTGAGTATTTTGTCATCGAAAGTCCGTCGGCAAACTGCTTATAACCTTGATATATTATTAACGGAACAAGTGAAAACGCAACCCAATCAAGATAAGGTTTTGCCAATTCAATAACGTCTTTGGGTTGGTGCAACAACTCCATTATTGGCTTTGCTAATACAATCAATCCAAATAATGCAAATCCTAAAATAGTACACAAAAACAATCCGTGATGAAAAAACGAACGAATTTTTCCGTTGTCATTTTCCGCATCGGCTTCACCAACCATTGGTGTAATTGCTGTAGAAAATCCGATACCAATTGACATCGCAATAAATATCATACTGTTTCCTAAAGAAACTGCTGCAAGCTCAGTAGAACCAAGCTTTCCAACCATAATATTATCGACAATTCCAATTAAAGTATGCCCAACCATACCCAAAATTACTGGGTAAGCCAAGTGCAAATTGTATCTAAATTCTTTTGTGTATTGAGAAAAGTTCACGGTGCATTTTTTTGAATTGGCAAAGATAATAGATAGTTCACACGAATTTCACTAATTTTCACTAATTCTTTATAATGCTACTTCATGTCTATTTTCCCTTCAACTGTTCTCTGTAAACGTCAATATTTGCTTTTACTTTTGGGTCCAATTCCGGTTCAGTAATATCAGTCAGTTTCAGCATTTCTTCCCAAATAACTTTTGCCACAATATAACGCGCAACACCTTTATCATCAGCAGGAACAACATACCAAGGTGCGTTTTCTTTCGCAGTTTTATTGATTGCTTCTTCGTAATACTTCATGTAATCATCCCAACGTTCACGCTCTTTTAAATCGCCGGTAGAAAACTTCCAGTTGTCCTCTGGATTTTCCAAACGCTTCAATAATCGCTCGCGTTGTTCTTCCTTACTCATGTGAAAATAAAATTTCAAAATTTTAGTTCCGTTTTGCGAAATGTGCTTTTCAAAATTGTTGATTTGCTCAAATCGATCTTCCCAAAACTTTGGCGTAATATCTTCTACTTTTTCAATTCCGGGCAAATTTTCAAACAAAATATACTCTGGATGCACTCGTGTTACCAATACATTTTCATAATGCGTTCTGTTGAAAACGGCAAACTTTCCTTTCTCTGGCAAAGCCAAATAGTGACGCCACAAATAATCGTGTTCCAACTCGGTAGAATTGGGCGTTTTAAAACTATGAACCACAACACCACGAGCATTAAATTCCTTAAAAACTTCACGAATCAAACTGTCTTTTCCGCTCGTGTCCATGCCTTGCAAACAAATTAGAAACGCATATTTATTGTGAGCATACATCGCATCTTGACGCTTACTCAACTTCACTTGTACTTCATCCAACGCTTCTTCTTCTTGATCACTATTGGTGTCAATATCCAATTTTGTTGGCAACTTAGATAAATTTATCTTCCCAACAACTTTAAAATCTTCTATGTTAATTGATTTCATAAATGTTAATTTATTATTGTAAAAATACTATTTTTGAGGAGCTATTTCCAGCTATACGCTCTATCTTTTCCTTTTTAAAGAAAAAAGAAAAAGGATGCCGCT
>NZ_DQDX01000103.1:9858-14835 GCF_003525665.1 Flavobacterium sp. | reverse complement strand
CAAATGAAAGTAGCAATTCCATAATTAATTTATGAAAAAGGTATTTATACTAAACAATTTACATCTTTTAATTTCGAGTTTCATTATAATTCCAATAGGATTGGTTTATGGTTTTGCGCCCAATTTATTATTTGATATACATTTAAATTCTGTTGATGAACATAACGTTTTTAAAGCAGTTATGGGTTTGTACATCGCTTTCGGAATTTTGTTTATTCTAGGAATTTTTGATACAAAGTTTTGGAAATCTGCAACAATTGCTAATGCCTTTTTAATGTTTGGATTAGCTTTTGGAAGAATACTAAGTTTGTTTTCAGATGGAATTCCATCAACACTCTTTTGCGTTGGAATATTTGGGGAAATTATTTTAGGAACGTTCGCTTTGTATCAATATAAAAAACAAACGGCTATTTAAAAGGATGTCGAATTTGCCAGTCCATTTCGGGTTCAAGGCGTTTAAAAATTGGATCAATATATTTATTAATCAAATTGTTGTTATGGTATAAAAATCCAGACATCATAACTGGAACAGCGCCAATAGAACTTTTAATTTCTAAAGCAGTTCTTCCAAAAATTATCTTTTCACACTGATTTTCAATTCCAAATTCCGTCATGTTGTACAACATATTTAAATACAACATATTCTCCTTTTGAACCTGCGGATCATATCCTAAAAAGTAGGTTTCTAAAACGGTTCCGTTTAAAAGCACGGTGTGAAAACCAACTAATTTCTCATTTAGAAAATAACCAAAAAGCAAAAAGTGTTCGCCACATTCTTTCTTAAAAGTAGAAAAATGATTTTTAGATAAGAAAAACGTATTGAAAGGCGCATTTTTAGCTACATAATGGTACAAATTATAAATGGTTTGTTCGTGTTCAATAATTTCATCAAGTAATAAATTCTTTACAACAATTCCGTCAAATTTTTTATGAGAACGTTTGTATTGGTCGCGGTATTTCTTTGAAAACGCTGCTATGTAATCGTCTTTTGTTTTCCAATTCTTATCCAAATACAAAATCATGTTGGGTTGTGTATTGAACTCATACATATTCGAAAAGGAATTTTTCTTAAGTTCAACCGAACAATGGTCATAGAAATCCTTGAAAGAAACTAAATGCAACTTAATATTTTTACTTTTAAAATGCTCAGTAATTTCTTTCGCACTTTGTAACAAAATGAAGCTAATTTCTTCAAAACTAATTTCTTTAGAAAAAGCATAACCATTTTGACCCGTAATCATATTGTTTCCAACAAATAAAGTATGCGATGCAAAATTTTTAAAAATAAAATTTCTAATGAAAGTCTTGAAGCATTTATCGCGTTCGCCAAAAGATTCTAATTTGTTTAAATCTAAATATTGTGCTAATGAAACACCAATAAGCTCTTGATTTTCATAGATTGCAATATAAAAACACTGCATGTTTGTTGGCGCCGAAACTTCTAAAACTGATAAATACGAAGACTGAAGAAATACATTGCTTATGGCAACCGTATCCCAGTTTAAAGGTAATTGACTTACAGAAGTATGTATTTTAAATGATAGTTTGTTCAAGTGGTAAAAAAATCGCTCCACAAATGTAGAGCGATTACTATATAATTAAATGTTAAATTATTGCATTGCACAAATAATTCCGCCCATAATCATGCACGTAACTACCCAATATCCGCCAGCAATAAGCACATATTTCCAGCTTCTTCTTTCATATAATGATCCAACTCCAATTACTGGTAGAGCAAAAAATAATCCTGTCATGAAACCATGTAAAGCACCATGCTTGAAAGTTCTAAACTCTGTTCCATAATCTGCCATAAATGCTGCGTAAGATGGTTTTGCTTCTGCAATGTTACCACCAATCATACCCATTGCGCCAAATTGATGAATTACCAACATCTGTAATACAAACGCTATGAAAAACGCATACAATAAAGACATCCCAAAAATAAGTGCCATGTTGGAACCTTGCATTTTTTCCATTGAAGTTCCCGATTCTTTCATCCAAATGTTTCCAAAAACTTTTGGATGGTACCAAATTGCTCCCACAACTAAAGTCGAAAGCGAAGCTAATGCTAATGCTAAAAAGTTAATCTCCATAATTTTAAGTTTATTGATTAGTATGTCAAATATATAATTTTTTTTGATGTTTGTTAAAATAAACATTTGTAAGAATATTTATATAAAAATATACAATATTTATTTTATTAATGCATTTCGTCGATTATATTTGTATTTAAGCGATGTATTGAGCTATATTTACTCTATAAAATAACAGGAAATGAAAGCAACTTTTACTATACTAGTTATATTTTTACTATCGTTCAGCTCTTTTGCTGAAGTTTCTGATGCGGAAAAAAACGCGTTGTTAAAATTAAATAATGCTACCAACGGAGCACAATGGACAACAAAGTGGAATTTAAACGCAGCAGTTTCAACTTGGTATGGTGTGAAAGTGGTGAATGATAAAGTTGTTGCAATTGATTTATCTTCTAATAATTTGACAGGAGTTTTGCCTTCAGAGATCTCAAACTTGCAATCATTGAAAAGTTTGGTTTTATTTCAAAACAAAATTACAGGAACTATTCCTGCTTCAATTGGAAAATTATCAAGCTTAGAAGTTTTAAATATTTCTTTCAATCAGTTATCAGGTGAAATTCCTGCTGATTTGTTTAATGCAACATCATTAAAAACGATTGAACTTTTTATGAATGGTTTAACAGGATCAATTCCAACTCAAATTAATAAATTAAATAAGTTAGAATTTTTATCACTTTATAACAATTTGATTTCTGGAACAATTCCTTCAGAATTATATCAAATTACAACTTTGAAAGTGTTACAATTAAACAGCAATCAACTTACTGGTTCTTTGAGTCGTGAAATTGCTAATTTAACTAAACTGGAAAATTTAAGTTTATTTGATAATAAAATGATTGGACAAATTCCTTTTGATTTAGAGAAGTTAAATAACTTAAAAGAAATGAATATTTCTTATAACAATTTCAACGGATTTATATCGACAGATTTAGCTAAAAAAGATATGTTGCAAATGACAATGGTGAATGAATATGGAGTGGCATCTGCATTAAAAGTGGCTTCTGATAAGAATGTTGGAATTGCAGAAACTGATGAATAGTATTGAGGTAAATGATTAAAATGAATAAATTTTAAGTTAATTAAAAAGCCCTTATTTCAATTGAAGTAAGGGCTTTTTTAATTTATTTAATCTTCTATAACATCACCAGATTTTCTGTATAAATAGTTTCCGTAGATATGACGTTTAGCAAAACGATTAGGCGATTCTGCATTTACCATTTTCACATAGACGTTTTTTGGAACACCAATGTATTCGTAAGAAACACCATTTACATGCTTAACAAAAAGGGTTTGTTTTTCTAAATGAAAGTCAAGAATATTATAGTTGTTAATAGTTTCTTGGTATTCAGGAAGATTTTTCTCTACCGTTTCATTAGATATACTTACCAAAAAGTGATACGCATTGATAATGTTTTTACTTCTTTCTTCAGCAGCAAGCTTTCCTTCTTCATCATTTACAAATTTATCAGGATGACTGTCTTTCATACTGTTTCTGTAAATGGTTTTTAATTCTTTTAAAGTTACATTTTTGTCAACTTCAAGTAATTTTCTGTATTCTACAACTCTTTTCATTGCAATAAATTTTATTAAAAATAAAAGCCACTCATTTCTGAATGGCTTTTCTTAGTAGCGGGAACAGGACTCGAACCTGTGACCTTCGGGTTATGAGCCCGACGAGCTGCCTACTGCTCTATCCCGCGATATATGGTAAAATAGTAATTTTTAAGAACTTGAAATCGCAAAGCGACTTTTTTTTGAAACTTACTAATTCTGTATGCTGTTTGTTTCGAGTGCAAATATACAACGATTATTGACACTCGCAACAAAAAAATTAAAAAATCTTTTTTTTCTTCTATTCACTTGATATGTCTACCTTTGCAACAAATTAAATTATAGTAAATGTCACATAAAGCCGGATTTGTAAACATAATAGGAAACCCAAACGTCGGAAAATCAACTCTAATGAATGCTTTTGTTGGAGAAAGGTTATCAATTATTACTTCTAAAGCACAAACTACTCGCCATAGAATACTTGGAATTGTAAATGGTGATGACTTTCAAGTAATACTTTCAGACACGCCAGGAATCATCAAACCTGCTTATGAAATGCAAAAATCAATGATGGATTTTGTGAAATCTGCCTTTGAAGATGCCGATGTGTTACTATATATGGTTGAAGTAGGAGAGAAAGAACTTAAAGATGAAGCCTTTTTCAATAAGATAATTCATGCTAAAATTCCGGTATTACTACTTCTTAATAAAATTGATAAATCCAATCAAGAAGAACTAGAGGAACAAATTGAATTATGGAAAGAGAAAGTTCCTAATGCCGAAATCTATCCAATATCTGCATTAGAGAATTTCAATGTTAAAGAAGTATTTGCTAGAATTCTTGAATTACTGCCAGAATCTCCAGCGTATTATCCAAAAGACACTTTAACAGATAAGCCAGAACGTTTCTTTGTAAATGAAACCATTCGTGAAAAAATCCTTTTGAACTACGATAAAGAAATTCCATACGCGGTAGAAATCGAAACCGAAGAGTTTATTGAAGACGATAAAATCATTAGAATTCGATCGGTAATTATGGTAGAACGCGATACGCAAAAAGGAATCATCATCGGTCATAAAGGTGCAGCCTTAAAACGTGTTGGAATTCAAGCCCGTGAAGATTTAGAAAAATTCTTCGGAAAACAAATACACATAGAAATGTTTGTTAAAGTCAATAAAGATTGGAGAAGTAATCAATTTCAATTAAGAAGATTTGGGTACAATCAAAAATAATATTTAAGTACTTTTAAAGTATAATAAAAAGACACAAAAGTTTAAAACTGACTTTTGTGTCTTTTTTGTTTGAAATGTTGTATCAGATACTATTCAATAA
>NZ_DQDX01000103.1:7794-9766 GCF_003525665.1 Flavobacterium sp. | reverse complement strand
TATACTATTCAATAATTCTCAAAAATAAACGCATCAACTCATGTATTTGATGTCTTCCGTTGTAGCGAATTTGCTTTGCTATAAAATAAAGTAAAAACCAAACCACAACCATCAATCCCATTACAACTAAATCTGAAGTGATTGAAACTTTCAACATCCAATCAGAAACGGCAAACATTCCGAAAACGATAAAAATTCCGGCTACTATAAAATGTAAAAACATAAAAAACGTCCAAACCGTTTGATCTGGTCCAAACAAACATTTTATGTGCGTTGTTTTGTCTTCATTTTCAGTTAATTCCAAATGCAAATGAGGCGAATAATAACATCTTTTCGCATAAGTTATGAATAAAAATATATGATGATCAGAAATCTTAACTCGATAATCATCAATAACCTCTTGCTTAACAATAGAGGCTCTTTCTATTATTTCACAAATAGATAAGTCAACATCTTTGTGAAATCGTGGTCTCAACGCCACATTATTATCCAATTCCATAACTTTAATTTATCGTATTCAAATTCAGTAAAATAGTATTTTTTGGATTACTACTACATTAAAGGTACATAAAAATAAAATTAGTAGTACCTTTGCAGCTTATTTTAAAATCATTATGAATAACATTGTTGCGATAGTAGGAAGACCTAATGTAGGGAAATCAACCCTTTTCAATAGGCTGATACAAAGAAGAGAAGCTATTGTAGATTCAGTTTCTGGAGTTACCAGAGATAGAAACTACGGTAAAAGCGAATGGAACGGAAAAGAGTTTTCCGTAATTGATACTGGAGGTTATGTTCGCGGAAGCGATGACGTCTTTGAAGGCGAAATACGTAAGCAAGTAGAACTTGCTATAGACGAAGCCGATGTTATTATCTTCGTGGTAGATGTAGAAGAAGGAATCACTCCAATGGATGATGCGGTTGCCAAACTACTTCGTAAAGTTACAAAACCAGTATTATTAGCAGTTAATAAAGTAGATAATTCCATGCGTGAAAAAGACGCAGTAGAATTTTATAACCTTGGATTAGGAGAATATTTCACCTTTGCAAGTATTTCTGGAAGTGGAACAGGAGATTTACTAGACGCATTAATCGAAGCTTTTCCAGTAAAACCAGAACCACCTCAAGAAGAAGTAGTTTTGCCACGTTTTTGTGTTGTTGGTCGTCCAAATGCAGGAAAATCAAGTTTCATCAATGCATTAATTGGTGAAGACAGATATATTGTAACCGATATTGCAGGAACAACACGTGACTCAATCGATACAAAATTTGACCGTTTCGGATTCGAATTCAATCTTGTCGATACAGCCGGAATTCGTAGAAAAGCTAAAGTAAAAGAAGATTTAGAATTTTATTCTGTTATGCGTTCCGTTCGTGCCATCGAACATTCCGATGTGTGTATCCTTATTATAGACGCAACTCGCGGTTTCGAAGGTCAAGATCAAAACATCTTTTGGCTTGCAGAAAAAAATAGAAAAGGAGTTGTAATTCTAGTAAACAAATGGGATTTAGTAGAAAAAGATACCATGTCAACTCGCGATTACGAAAATAAAATTCGTGAACAATTACAACCTTTTACCGATGTGCCAATCATTTTCGTTTCGGCATTAACAAAACAACGTTTGCTTAAAGCGTTAGAAGAAACAGTAAAAGTCTACGAAAATAGAAGTCAGCGTATTTCAACTTCTAAATTCAACGACTACATGTTGAAATTAATAGAAAATCATCCGCCGCCAGCATTAAAAGGGAAATATGTAAAAATTAAATATTGCATGCAATTGCCAACACCAACACCACAATTTGTGTTTTTTGCCAACATGCCGCAGTACGTAAAAGAAGCATACAAACGTTTCCTAGAAAACAAAATCCGTGAAAACTGGGATTTTTCTGGTGTGCCAATCGATATTTACATTAGAGAAAAATAATTTTATTGAGCTTAAAAAAGTGAGGAGCGAAAGGTTTGGGCATTTTC
>NZ_DQDX01000103.1:5475-7758 GCF_003525665.1 Flavobacterium sp. | reverse complement strand
GGTTTAAACCCAAGGCAATTGAAAAAAGGATTTCCACTACAAACGAAGTTCACTGAACTCAAATGAAAATAAACATTACGTGAAGTAATCAGGGCTAATTAGTTTTCCATTTTATATCAGTTTCAGTTTTTAAAACAAGTCCTGTTTAAAAAAGAAGTTTTAAGCTACTTAACTATCTTAATGGTTTAGAAAAAAACTTAGCGCCCTCGTGGCTAATAAAAATAAAGATGTTAGAAAAAAACATACAAATTGCCGTAGATAAAGGAGAAATGCTTCCGTTAATGGAAGAATTCTACACCATTCAAGGCGAAGGATTTCACACAGGAACAGCTGCTTACTTCATCAGAATTGGTGGATGTGATGTTGGTTGCCATTGGTGTGACGTAAAAGAAAGTTGGAATGCCGAATTGCATCCGCCAACTTCAACAGATGTAATAGTTTCCAATGCCAAGAAACATGCCGATACAGTTGTAATAACTGGTGGCGAACCCTTAACTTGGGACATGTCGTTGCTTACGCAAAAACTAAAAAATCAAAATCTTAAAGTTCACATAGAAACCTCGGGTTGTTATCCGGTAACAGGAACTTGGGATTGGTTTTGTCTTTCTCCAAAGAAAAATAAACTTCCTGTAGATGATGCTTACGCAATTGCACACGAATTAAAAGTTATCATTTACAACAAACACGATTTTATATTTGCCGAAGAGCAAGCCGAAAAAGTAAATAAAAATGCCATCCTTTTCCTTCAACCAGAATGGAGCAAGAAAGAAGAAATGACACCACTTATTGTAGATTATGTAATGAACAACCCAAAATGGCGAGTTTCCTTACAAACGCATAAATATTTGAATATTCCTTAAAAAGTATTTTATGAAATCATTTCTAGCAACATTTTTATTCTTGTTTTTATCAATTTCAAGTTTTGCACAACTTGGCGGTGAAGACGAAGTCTATCTTAGTGGAGATATGATTGAGCCAAAATTTAATGGTGGCGGATTAGAAAAATTTTATGAATTTGCCAATAAAGAAATCGATTTCTCCAAATTTACTAAATCTGAAAAAATTTTAGCTTCTTTTACAGTAGATAAGAATGGTGATTTAAAAAACATCAAAGTAATCCAATTTGATAATTTCGAATCAGCTACAGAAATTATGAGAGTTTTGACAAAATCTCCAAAATGGAAACCAGCGCAAAAAGGAGGAAATCCAGTTGCTGTTACGATGAAATTTCCATTTGATGTTAAACTTAAAAATAATAACGAAGTTTCTCAAAGTAAAAAAATAGAAAAAGTTGCCTCTGACTCAACTGTCGAAAAAGTTCCAGAATATAGTGGTGGTCTTAGTAATTTTTACAAATTTATTGCTAAAAATTATAGAGAACCAGATCAACCAGGTTTAAACGGAAAAGTAATTGTAAGCTTTGTTGTAGAAGTTGATGGTAGTTTGTCGAATTTTGTTATTGACAAGGACTTAGGTTTTGGAACAGGCAAAGAAGCAATACGAGTTTTGAAAAAATCACCCAAATGGACACCAGCTACTCAAAATGGAGTTCCAGTAAGAGCTACCTATAGCTTACCGATATTAATTACTACACCAAAATAAGATTCACTATTTTGTAACATTTATAAAATAGGTGCTACTAATAGTAATATTTGAAATTATCCAAATAAATATTTTGGCATAATAATTGAAAATTATATATTTATAAAAAATTTTAACATAACAAAAAAACTGTAATAATGAAAAAACTTATTTTAACATTCGCATTTGTAGCTGTTGCTCAATTAGGATTTGCTCAAGAAGACCCAGCTTTCAAAGCTGATGTATTAAAAGTTGTACAAAGAAGTAGCGGAGCTCAAATTGAAGGAGCAAAAAAACAAATCTTAGGGATGATCCCAGAGGATAAACAAACTGCATTTTTAGTAGAATTTGATGCTTTGATCGCTAAAGCGAATGAAGCAACTGCAAAAATCTACATGGAAGAATATACTAAAGAAGATGTTAAAGCGATGCTAGCATTTTATAACAGTCCAGTAGGAAAAAAAATGGATGAGAAAGCTGCTGCCATTACAACTAAATCTCAAGAAGCAATGGGAGAATTACAAGGAGAAATTCAAGAAGTTATTGGTAAATACGCTCAATAATAAATTGCCATTCTAATAAATAATTTACAGAAATCCCGCTCTTAATTGAGTGGGATTTTTTATTTTTAGCAAAAAATTAAAACTATGAAATCACAATTTCTTTTTTTTAAAAAAAAAAAAACAAATTTATAAAAATTAG
>NZ_DQDX01000103.1:0-5441 GCF_003525665.1 Flavobacterium sp. | reverse complement strand
GTTTATTTAAAAGAAGCTAAAAAACCTTTCGCAAAGTTTATAGGTTGTCAAGCAGAAGATTTCTTTTTTACTCCAAATCCAACTTTTGCAATTAATACGGTAATGCGAAGTTTGAAATTACAACCAGGTGACGAAATTCTCTCTACCAATCACGAATATGGTGCGATGGATAGAACTTGGAATTTCTATTGCAAAAAATCGGGTGCAAAATATATTCGTCAAGAGATTTCACTTCCAATAGTTTCTAAAGAACAAATGATAGAAGAATTCTGGAAAGGTTACACCAAAAACACTAAGGTTATTTTCTTAAATCAAATGTCGAGTTCTACTGCTTTGATTTTTCCTGTGAAAGAAATTTGCGATAAAGCGCAAGAATTAGGATTGATTACCATAGTTGACGGCGCACATGTTCCTGGTCATATAGATTTGAACATTCAAGAATTGAATCCCGATTTTTATACTGGAACATTACATAAATGGATGTTGGCTCCAAAAGGAAGCTCATTTTTGTATGTTAAAAAAGAATTTCAATCAGAAATTGATCCTTTGGTTGTTAGTTGGGGTTATGAAAGTTTGGCTCCAAGTGACAGTCAGTTTTTAGATTATCACGAATATCAAGGTACGAACGATCACTCGGCATTTCTTTGTACACCGAAAGTAATTTCGTTTTTGGAGGAAAATAACTGGAAAGAAAAGTCTAAAGCATGTAAAAAACTTGTTTTGGAAAACTATCAACGCTTTTGCGATTTGGTAAATACAAAACCAATTTGTCCAATTACTGAAGAATTTCTAGGTCAAATGGCGAGTATTCCTATTCGAACTAAAAATCCGGCTGCTTTGAAAGAGTTATTGTATACTAAATATAAAATTCAGATTCCGGTGATGCCGTTGAATGGAGCAACTTATATTCGCTATTCGATTAATGTTTATAATAGTGTTGAAGATCTTGATGTGCTTTACCAAGCGATTACTGATATTATTAAAACTACAGATTTGATTGAAGTTAACTGATAGTTTAGCCCAGATAGCAATGGAAATCCTTTAATTTTTTTCTTTAAAAAATTAAAGATTGCAACGGATAGCTGGAAATAGCTTCTAAAAAAGACGCGCCAAATAATCAAAATGATCGCCTTCTTGAATGAGTTCACATTGCAAACCATTAGCATGAGCCGCATTTTGCAAAGTGTTGTAATCTAAATACAACCACGGAAAAGCTTCTTCGGTTTGGTTTTTATAGGAAATTGTGAAAGTGAGTTCGCCGTAATAGCCTTCGCCAGGAATCCATTTGGAACCGTCTTCGTCTTCGTCAAACATGTAAATGATATCGGAAGAATCTATAAGGATTTGGCCATTTGGCGCAAGCAAACTTTTTAGTTTTGATAAATAATTGGAGGTTTGTTGAAGTGTTCCAAATATTCCGGTTCCGTTCATTAATAAAAGAATGGTATCGTATCTGTCATTCTGATGAAGATCAGAATCTAAATCTAAAATGTTTTGAACTTTGGCATTTTTCAATCCACGAAGTTGACAAGCCTCAACAGCATTTGCAGAAATATCTATAGAAGTTACATCAAAATTATTTTCTTGAAGGTACAAACTATGGCTTCCGGCGCCGCAACCAACGTCTAGAATTTTACCTTTTGAAAGTTGTAATGCCTTTTGCTCGAGCTTTGGCATTGCATTGTACGACCGAAAAAGATAGTTAACATCCATGTCATCGGCTTCTGAAATGTTGGTTTCTGTGCTGATAGCTTCTGGAGAATTGTTGGTTTGAAAATCTAGAATGGCTTTTCCGAATAAATCTTTCATAAAAAGTTTAAAAGTTTAGAGGTTTATGAGTTTAAAAGTTATGTAAATTTGCATCAGAAATAAAAAAAATGCTAAAGCCAAATTTAAACGAACTCGGGAAACTTGCCAAAGATAAGCATATCGAAAACAAAAAGTATTTTGATAAGCTAAAAAAGAAAACGCCCAAAAATTTAGATTATGTAATGCAAGATTTACATGATGCCGAGTTTAAAAAAACCGATTGTTTAAGTTGTGCCAATTGCTGTAAAACAACTGGACCACTTTTTACATTGGCCGATATTGAGCGAATTTCGAAGCATTTGAAGCAAAAGCCACAGCAATTTATAGATCAGTACTTACGAATTGATGAAGATAAGGATTATGTTTTGCAAAGTGTTCCGTGTAATTTTCTAGATTCGGATAATACTTGTTTTATATATGATGTGCGTCCGAAAGCGTGTCGAGAATTTCCGCATACGGATAGAAAGAAGTTCAATCAAATTACCGATTTGACTTTGAAGAATGTTGCAATTTGTCCAGCAGCATATAATATTGTAGAAAAAATGAAGGAGAAAATAGTTTTGTGATATGAAATCGCCATTAAAATAAGTTTGCGAAAGCAAACACTAATAATTGAAAAGCGATTCTATATGTTACCGATAAAAAATAAAATTTAAACATATGAAAATATTTAAATCAAAAATAGATTGGTGGTTTGGATTGATTTTGGTTTATCCAATTTTCCTTAGTATAACAGCTCTACTTGAAGGTAAATGGATTGGTTTGTTAGGATTAGGTGGTGTTATAGGATTCATTTTGATTCTCTCCAAGACAACTCAATACATTATAAATGAAAATCAATTACTAGTTAAAAGCACTTGGATTGTAAACGAAAGAATTGATATTTCCAAAATCACAAAAATAGAAAAGTCAAATAGCATCTTGAGTTCACCAGCACTTTCACTGGATAGACTGCTGGTACGCTATAATAAATACGATGAGATTTTAATTTCTCCAAAAGAAAAAGAGGAATTTATAGACGAATTACTAAAAGTAAATCCTGCTATTGAAATCAAGAATTAAGGATAAATCAAATACTTTTTTCTCATTAGTTTAAAGTCATTCAAATCTTTTTCCCACGATTTTCTGATATCTTTTTCAGAAACTCCTGTTTCAATTTGCTGTTGCAATTTTTTGGTTCCAGCCAATTTTGTAAAAAACGAATTAAAAAATTTCGATTTATCCGATGTGGCGTTGTAGGCTTTAATCAACCATTTCAGTTCAAGTTGACTTACTTTTGGTAAAGCCGATAAATCTTCGCCAAAACATAACAGGTTTTTATGCATAGGATCTTTAGCACCAAAATTAGGAACTGGTGTAAAACTAAAACCATTTTTTGGTAAATAAGGCGAACCGTAAATTTGAAATTGTTTTTCTGTTCCTCGACCCGAACTCACATTTGTTCCTTCAAACAAGCAAATGCTTGCATAAAGATTTATAGCTTGATCGTTTGGTAAATTTGGAGATGGTTTTACTAGCAAACTATAACTCATTTCACGAGAATAGTTTAAGCATGAAACAACTTTTAGATTGCATTGGATTCCGTTTTTAAGCCATTTTTCACCATTTATCATTTTGGCATATTCACCAATTGTCATTCCGTGAAGTGTTGGAATTGGATGCATACCTACAAAACTCGTAAATTCTTTTTCAAGTAATGGTCCGTCAACAATATTTCCGTTCGGATTTGGTCTGTCCAATACAATAAGTTCAATATTGTTTTCCGCACAAGCTTCCATTATATAATGTAGCGATGATATATAAGTGTAAAATCGTGCTCCAACATCTTGTAAGTCAAAAACCAAAACATCAATTCCAGCCAATTGTTCAGCTTTAGGTTTTTTGTTGTCACCATAAAGTGAAATTATTGGTAATCCAGTTTTAGTGTCTTTACCATCTTTTATAAGTTCACCGGCATCAGCTGTTCCACGAAAGCCGTGTTCTGGAGCAAAGATTTTCTTCAAATCTATTTTCTGTTCCAATAAGTAATCAACTAAATGAGTTTTATTAGTTAGAATTCCAGTCTGATTGGTCACAATTCCAACTTTCTTGCTTTTTAACAAGGGTAAATACGCATCATGATTATCTGCACCTGTTTTAATCTCTTTAGATTTTTCACTAGTAGTAGAAATTTCATCAACTTTTACCGTACTACTTTTTTCATGTCCCTTTTGAGCGCCACAAGAAACTATTAGTAAAAGAAAGAATAAAACTGTATTTTTGAAAATTAAATTTGATACCATAAATCTTGAAATTAGAATATTTTATAGCAAAACGACTCATTACTGCTAAAGACCATAAAAGTAGTATTTCTGCACCAATAATAAAAATTGCGATTACAGCAATTGCACTAGGAATTATCATGATGATAGTATCTGTAGCAACTGGTATTGGACTACAACAAAAAATACGCCAAAAAGTTGCTGCCTTCAACGGACACATATTAATATCGAACTTTAATGGAAATGAATCCGATGTTAGCACAGAACCAATTTCTATTCGACAAAAGTTCTATCCTAAGTTTAAAAACATAGAAGGAATAAATCACGTTCAAGCCGTTGCAAATAAAGCCGGAATTATTAGAACCGAAACAGCTTTCGAACCTATACTATATAAAGGAGTAGGAAAAGATTACAAATGGGATAATATAAAGGAGTATTTAATAGAAGGTAAAATTCCAAGTTTTCCATCTCAAGTAAGTAATGAAGTAGTCATTTCACAATATCTAGCTAATCGTCTGTATTTAAAATTGGGAGATTCTTTCAATACATTCTTCATGAAAGAAGGTGAAAACAAATTACCCAACAGTCGCAGATTCAAAATTGTCGGAATCTACAACTCCGGTTTTCAAGAATTCGACGCCGCATATATATTAGGAGATATCCGTCACATCCAAAAATTAAATAAATGGAACGAAGACGAAATCGGTTCATTCGAAATCTTCGTAGACGATTTTACCAAAATTCAAGAAAAAGGCGATGAGGTTTATGCCGAAACTTCTTCTACACTAAACACGCAAACCATCGTTGACAAATATTACTACATATTCGATTGGCTAAAACTATTCGATTTCAATATCATCGTCATATTAATAGTAATGATTATCGTCTCCACAATTAATATGGTAGTAGCATTACTAGTTTTAATTCTAGAAAGAACCCAAATGATCGGAATTCTAAAATCAATGGGAGCCAATAACTGGACCATCCGAAAAATATTCCTCTACAATGCATCCTATTTAATCCTACGAGGATTACTTTTCGGTAATATAATAGGTGTCGGATTACTATTAATCCAAAAACATTTCGAAATAATCAAACTCAATCCCGAAAGTTATTACGTAAACGTAGCTCCAGTCGATATAAATATATGGTTCATTCTAGCATTAAATCTAGGAACAATTGCAATTTGTTTACTTGTTTTACTAATACCATCCTATATAATTACAAAAATTTCACCATCCAAAGTCATTCGTTTCGATTAAGGAGCGAAAGGTTCGGGCATTTTCTGCAATCCATTTTCCCGCTTTCGCTACAATAAAAGCCGTTTTTTCTTAAAAACGGCTTTTATTTTCACTACAATCGGGGCTATTT
>NZ_DQDX01000155.1:254-8886 GCF_003525665.1 Flavobacterium sp. | reverse complement strand
AGCACTTCGACAAGCTCAGTGTGACACTAAAATTTAAATCGACTACTTTTAAAAAAACGCAAAAATGAAAACAATTGTCAGTCTGAGCTTGTCGAAGAACTTTTTTTTTGACAATCAACAATTTATTTTTTCTTCATCGTTGTATTTTCAAATGTAGAAACATCAATTACTTCTTCATTATCAACATCAAATGAAACTTTAATACTATCACCAACAATAGTCACAGGCAATTGATTGGATATTTGCGACGAACCTACAAATATATTTGGATAATCTTTTGTAGTAAAATAGTAAAAACTATTTCCGTTTTTAACATCATTTGTAATTCTGGTTACTACCGATTTTAATTGTTTTTTATTGGTTAAACTAGACGAATTTAACTTACTTCCAGTCATGTTGTACGCACTTTTAAACGAAGTCAATGCTTCACGCATCGAGTTTCCAACGCCAACAATAGTGTAATCACTTATGGCAACCATGGCATACATTTTTACCAATCCGCCATCATCTTTTAACGTCATTACATAAGTTGGAATGTTATTAATGTTATACGGAATTGGCAACGAAGAATGATAACCTTTCTCCTGAACTTTTCCTTCTGCCGAACCTTGCGCTGCAAATTCTGTCGCGCCGCTTTGTTTGTAAAAAGTTGTTTCTTTCGTTCTTGTGTCCACCAAAACAAATCCTACAGCTGATTCCTCTTTTCCAACAGATGTCAGTCCTGTGTACCAATATGATTTGTTGTTTTCACCATAAATCAAGGTCAATCCTTCTGTAGTTTGTAATTTATCTGCATTCGCAAAATTCCAATATCCATGAACGTATTTTCCCCAATCGTTCAATTGTTCTTCGATAAAATCTATTGGTTGCACGCGATCAACCCATTTTGGAGCATCGGCAATTTTATATTCATTCATTGTTCCAGTTTGTGCATCAACAACTACAATTCCAACAGCGTCGTTTCCTGCAAAACCAATTTTTTTATCATATTTTGTGGCAACCCAAAACGGATTTCCTTTATCGTCAATTTCAAAAGTATAGTCGGCCAATCCAACGGTTGCGTAACCGTTAAAATATAAATGACGTTGTATTTTACTTCCAAAAAAAGCTTCGGGTTGGTATTTTATTTTGATGTCTTTTCCAGCAATATTCTGAACCAATTTCACATCACGCTCGTTAGTTGCAGAAACCATCACATATCCAGCAGTTCCTTCTTGATTATTAATCCATTTAAAAAAACCTGAATGTAATAAAGGCGCAACCCAATATAAATCTTCACCTACTTTTTGGATACAAAAATGTCCTAATTCAACTTGACTTCCCAAAGCTGGTTGCGAACCCAGTATTTTTTCGCCCAATAAATAAGCCAAATCTTCATCAACCACACGAATTTCATCAATAGAAATCGGAGCAATATGATTGGAAATTTTTGTTCCATCAGCTACTTTTCCTATCAAGTTCTTATACGATTCACTTCTAAACATTGGTAAACTCGTGAATAGAGGAAACACAATCATATAAAACAAGAGCAAACCTATAAGTATAAAAAAGATTTTGCTTGGTTTTTCAACTACTTGAATTTTCTTTTCATTGACCACTTTAAATCGTGTGAAAATAAAAACTCCAATAATTGTAATTACTAAAAGAATGATTGGCAATGCAATAAATCCGTAATTCAATACAGGAAGATTAAAATAAAACAATAAAAAAGCAACAATAACAAGTAGTAGAATAGCTTTAATTTTTTTCATGATTGGGTTGGTTTTTGTTCTCTTATTAGACGTAAATGTTAAAATAAAGTTACAAAATGAAATTTCTTTTTAATTAATTGCAGTTTTGAAACTTTGAAATAAATTCAATAAAGAGAGCCAAATAGCCTCGATTGAAATGGAAATCCTTTTCTTTTTTTTCTTAAAAAAAGAAAAGATTGGAATGGAAAGCGAGAAAATGGTCCCGAAGTTTCGGGACAAAAAATGCCCAAACGATTGCGCTCCTAAAAAAAATACTATTTTTGCATCAGTTTTAAGTCAGCAACTTTTAAACTTTTAAACTTTAAACTTTTAAACTAAATAATATGGCATTAGCAATAACAGATGCTACTTTTGATGAAGTAGTTTTAAAATCAGACAAACCAGTAGTAGTAGATTTTTGGGCAGCTTGGTGTGGACCATGTAGAATGGTTGGGCCAGTTATCGATGAGGTTTCTGCAGAATACGAAGGAAAAGCTGTCGTTGGTAAAGTAGATGTAGATGCAAACCAAGAATTTGCTGCAAAATACGGAGTAAGAAACATCCCAACAGTATTGATTTTCCAAAACGGAGAAGTAGTTGGTCGTCAAGTTGGTGTTGCGCCAAAGAAAACTTATACAGATGCAATTGATGCATTACTATAATGCTTAAAAAACACAAAATGTTGAGGTCTAACGAAAGTTAGGCCTTTTTTTATAGCTTTTTTAAAGTAGAAAAAACAGGAAAAACACCCTTTGTAAATCAGGGTAATTACTCTTACACAGTTTGAAATTTTGACTCAAATTTGCAGAAGACATTAATACTTTAAAAATCAACTAAAAGGTAAAAAATTTAAAATAAGTAAATAAATTTAGTTAGTTTTAAGAAGGTTTGACGCAAGTTGAACCTTTTTTTTTGGAGCGAATCGTTCGGGCATTTTCAGTAATCCATTTTCCTGCTTTCCATTACAATTTTTTATTTTTTAATGAAAAAAATAAAAAGATTTTCATTTCAATCAGGGCTAATGAGCAATTCATTTTTGTAAAAATCCATTTTCAAAAACAATTTTGTGAAACTTTTATCCCGAAATTTCGGGACTAAATTTTTAAACTCCTAAACTTTTATTTACATTTGATACATGAAGATAGAAGAACAAAAAGAAATAATATCGGGTTTTAAGCATCTCGAACTTTTGGCAAATCAAGTTGTAGAAGGTTTTATTTCGGGAATGCACAAATCGCCATTTCACGGATTTTCAGCCGAGTTTGCCGAGCATAAAGTGTATAATGTTGGCGAAAGCACCAAACATATCGACTGGAAACTATTTGCCAAAACCGACAGGTTATACACAAAACGTTTCGAAGAAGAAACCAATCTTCGTTGTCATTTAATTATAGACAACTCGTCATCAATGCATTTTCCAAAGCTCAAAAACAATGAACCATTTTACGAAAGTAAAGTAGGATTTTCAGTTCTGGCATCTGCAGTTTTAATGAATTTGCTTAAAAAACAACGCGACGCAGTAGGACTAAGCATCTATTCCGATAAATTCGAATATTACGCACCCGAAAAAGGAAGCGATCGCCATCACAGAATGTTGCTAAATCAATTAGAAAACCTTCTAGAAAACCCAAAAGAATCAAAAAATACAGACACAATAACATTTCTACATCAAATAGCAGAAAAAGTACATCGACGTTCGATGATAGTTCTTTTCACCGACATGTTTCAAGACGGCAAAGAAGAGCAGCTTTTTAGCGCATTACAGCACTTAAAACACAATAAGCATAAAGTAGTGGTTTTTCATGTTATTGATGAAAAAAGAGAGCTTAATTTCGATTTTGACAACACTCCAAGGAAGTTTATCGATGTAGAATCGGGTGAAATAATCAACCTTTATGCCGAAAATGTCAAAGAAGAGTATGAAAAAAAGGTCTCTGACTACTTCAAAAAGCTATCTTTAACCTGTGCGCAGAACAAAATAAAGTACGTTCCGGTAAATGTTGGAGCAAATTTTGAAAAAATTCTTACTACGTACTTGGTTGAAAAACAAAACTTTGGTTGATTTCATTGAAATTAATTGAAAAAAAATTAAAAAAATACTTGCGAAAACAAAAAACGTGTGTATATTTGCAACCGCAATAAAGCAATGGTTTGGTAGTTCAGTTGGTTAGAATACATGCCTGTCACGCATGGGGTCGCGGGTTCGAGTCCCGTCCAGACCGCTAAATTGGGAAAAGCACTTCAGAAATGAGGTGCTTTTTTGCCCAAAAAAGCAATCGAAATGAATTTGCGAACAATTGTTAAATGTTCAGCAAATCATTCAAAATAGTTGTGTTGTTTTCGATACGCCTTTGTAAAGCGTATCTTGGTTTAGTAGTTAGACCAATGAAAAGCTTTCTCGTTTTTAACGAGATGGCTTTTTTGTTTTTAGAGCAGTTTTTATTTGTAAATAACTGAAAATTTGTATCTTGCGTTGTATTTTATGTGTACGCAACCTTTTAACAAATTTTGCATCTAAAAATTACAAACTAATCAACCAACCAACCAAATGAAAAAACTACTACTCTCGATTACTTTATTGTTCTCTACATTTATTGTTTTTGCGCAAGGTTTAAATCAACCAACTACATTTAATAATGTTTGTGATGACAATGGTGACGGACTTTCATCTTTCTTGTTAGGTGAAATATCCTATGAAATTCTTCTAGGTTTGAACGCATCAAATTACACTATTACCCATCATGCAACATTGACAGATGCAACTTTGGGAGTTAATTCTCTTTCTAGTCCGTATACTAATATTAGCCCATTTCAACAAACAGTATATGCACGTGTTGTAAATAATCTTACTAGTCAACTTCAAATTATTACTTACCAATTGAATGTTAATCTGCCACCAGCGGTTTCGAATCAAGTTTTAACAAATTGTTACAGTGTGGCTACAAGTTTCCCATGTTGGAATTTAGAAAGTTTAATTCCAAATATTCAAAATGGCATAGCAGCTATCAGTGTCACTTTTTACCAAACCATTTCAGACGCAAATACTGGCGCAAATGCAATGAATAACACTGTTTGCTATCAAAGTTTGAGTTCTGGCAATTCGGTAGTATATTTTAGATCAGAAAATGCTACAGGATGTTTTTCTATTGGTGAAGTACAGTTAATGATGGTTACTTGTATCCAACCTGGTTTTCCTCAAAATTTAACCCAATGTGTTGATTCGGGTTTTGGTTGTTTTAACTTAACAGATAACAATAGTAATGTAATCGGTACTTTAAATCCGGCAGATTATACTATTTCATACCATATATCACAATCAGAAGCTAATTCTGATACAAATCCGTTAAGTTCAACATATTGTATGACCGCCGTTGGAACTCAAACAATTTTTGTTAGATTAGAAAATAATACAACTTCCCAATTCACAATTTATCCTTTCACAATTACAACACAAGTACTGCTGCCAGATGTTGTAGTATTGCCAGAAATGACAAGTTGTGATAATAATAATGACGGAACTGTATCGTTTAATTTCACGACAGTTCAAGCACAAATTGGTTCAACAAATACTTTACAATACTATTCAAGTTTGGCTAATGCTCAAAATCAAGTGTCGCCATTTGCTAATCCATCTGCTGTAAACGTAGCGTCAACAATAGCTACAACTAATGTTTTTGTTCGCGAAATTGTCCCTGGAGGTTGTGATGTTATCTATACTTTTGCTGCCAAAGCTTTTGCTATTTGCAATTTGGCTTACGTTTGTAATCAAGCAAATTCATTGTGTAGTGCTCTTGGAGTTCCTTTTAGCAATACAACTGGCTCTGCTTCTATTGGCTCAGTTGGATGTGTGGCTAGCGCACCGAATCCTACTTGGTTTTATTTGCCAGTAAGTTCTGCAGGTACAATTAATTTAATGATTCAACAAAGCACGAGTATTAATTTTACTTCAAATAATCTTGATGTTGATTATGTGGTTTTTGGTCCATTTACTGATCCTGTAACTCCATGTGGAACTGGTATTCCAGCCGTAAGTACGATTGTAAGCTGTAGTTTCTCTGCAGCACCAGTGGAGTACCCAATAATTCCAAATGCTTTGCCTGGACAATATTATTTGATAATGACGACGAATTTTTCAAATCAATCTGGATATATTAAAATCACACAAACCTCAGGATCAACAGGAACTATCAATTGTTCTGGTTTGCAATTGAATGCATTTTTGGACTCTAATAGTAACGGACTTAAAGACAGCGGCGAAAGCAATTTTCCATTAGGACAATTTCAATACGAAGTCAATGATAATGATGTAATACACAACATAGCTTCGCCATCAGGTGTTTATAGTATTTATGACGCCAATCCAGCAAATTCTTACGATTTAAGTTTCACAGTTGATGCCGCTTATTCATCAATGTATAATGTATCAAGTTCGTCTTACAATAATGTAAATGTTGTTGTTGGAGCCGGAATGATTTCTTACAATTTTGCTGTTACTGTTGTGCAGCCTTATAATGATATAGCGGTTGCAATTGTTCCATTTAATGATCCAAGACCAGGATTTGTTTATGAAAATAGAATTATTTATTCCAATTTAGGAAACCAACCAATAACTTCGGGAACGTTAACTTTTAATAAAGATGCTAACGTTACTATCGCCACTATTTCTCAAGCAGGAACAACGCCAACAGCCACTGGATTTACTTATAATTTTACGAACTTAATGCCATTTGAAGTGCGAACAATAACTGTAAGCATGCAAGTTCCTACAATTCCAACGGTTAGTGCCGGACAATATTTAACAAATTCGGCTTCAATTTTACCATTAGCAAGTGATGTAGTTACAGAGAATAACAGCAATACTTTGGCTCAGATAATTGTTAACGCCTACGATCCAAACGACAAAATGGAATCTCGTGGTGAAGAAATTTTGTTTTCATCATTCACTTCCAACGACTATTTATACTACACAATACGTTTTGAAAATACCGGAACTGCAAGTGCGATTAATGTTCGAATCAACGATGTTCTTGACGCTCAACTTGATGAAAATTCGATAAGAATGGTAAGCACAAGTCATCCAAATTATATTATGGATAGAGTTGGAAACAACATAAATTGGAAGTTTGACAACATTCAATTACCAGTTTCTATAGCCAATACAAACATTGGAAAAGGTTATGTTATATTTAAAATAAAACCAAAACCTGGCTTTACAGTTGGTGATATAATTCCAAATACGGCTTCAATTTATTTCGATTTTAATCCAGCCATCGTAACAAATACTTTTACTACAGAATTTACAGCATTACTAAATGTTGATGAATTAGAAAATGGAGATTTTGTATTCTATCCTAATCCAACCTCAGATTTTGTCACAGTAACTTTAAAAAATGGTTCAGACACAATTACATCAATTTCTGTTTATGACGTTTTAGGAAAACAAATTACGAATGTAAAAGCTAGTTCAATTTCTGAAACTATAGATTTATCTTCTGTAAATCCAGGAATTTATTTTGTGGAAGTGGCAACAGAAAACAATTCTAAAGTAATCAAAAAATTAATTGTGAAATAAATCACAAAATAAATAGATCACAAAAAGCGTTCAAGCAATTGAGCGCTTTTTTTAGTAATTCTTAATAGCAACAATAAGAAACAAAATCAGAAAAGAGAAGCACAACATAAACTTCATAAAACTAGATACAAGAAATCCTAAAAATGCTCCAAATGCTGCTTTCAGAGCGCCTTTTTTATCTTGAGAATTATAAATTAATTCGCCAATAAAAGCACCAACAAACAATCCAATTATAAAACCTATTGGTGGAAAAAACAATCCAACAATCAATCCAATATTGGTACCCCAAACACCATATTTTGTTCCGCCAAATTTCTTCGTACCTTTAGCCGGAATTGTATAATCTAGTATTGAAACAATAATCGTGAGCAGCAATGTTATGCCTAAAACCCAATAATTATTTTCAACATAATCGGTTAGATACAATAATAACAACCCAATCCAGCTTAAAGGTGCGCCAGGTAAAGCAGGTAAAAAACTTCCCAATAGCCCAAGAATCGAACAAATTAAGCCTAAAACAACCAATATAATATCCATAAAATAATTTTTAGTATTTTTGATGACTAATATGAGAAAAATAATTCAAATATCGCTTTTTTACCTACTGCTTTTTTGTTCAACAAGCATTGCTTTGGCGCAAGAAAAAAAGTCGAACGATCCCGATATGCAATTCAAAGAAACGTTGTACGCCAAATATAAAAATGAAGTTCGTGCCTTTGATAGAAAAGATTTTGATGACTTATTTTTCGAATTCTTTCAAAAACAAGGCGACTCAAAACTAACGCTTACCAGAGAAGAATTCTATACGTACACCATCAAAATTGCAATCTATTCTGAAAAACTCGGTTTATTGTACAAAGATAAAAAAGAAGAAGCACAACAAGCCAAACAAGATTGGTTTAGTAAAAGTTACGCGGAATATTTAAGCACAAAAAAATAATAATTTGAAAAAGTTTCTAGCATTACTTACCTTACTTTTATTGCAATCGTGCAACTATTTTGAGAAGCAAATTCCTTCCGAAAAAGAATTGCTAGATAAGCAACTAAAAGAGATAAATTGGCAAGAAGTCGATGAATATCCATCGGTGTCAGAATGCGAACTTCTAACCGATGAAGCCCAGAGAAAACAGTGCTTTTTCGAATTTTTAACCAGTACAATTCAAGAAAAATTAAGCGTCGATACCTTATCAAATTTATACCCAGAACTAGATACCATCGAAGTAAAAGTGACCGTTTATCCCGATGCCAAATTAGAATTCGAACCACAATTTCCAAAAGATTCTGTTGCCTACGACAAAGTAAAAATCGACAGCATTCTTCATGCAAGATT
>NZ_DQDX01000155.1:0-183 GCF_003525665.1 Flavobacterium sp. | reverse complement strand
AGATTGGTAGATTTACCCAAAGTAAACCCAGCACTAAAACGCGGAATTCCAGTAAAAACCCAATTTATTTTACCAGTAATTCTAAAAGTAGAGTAATTTTTTCAGAAGCTATTTCCAGCTATCCATTCCAAGTTTTTATAAAAAAATAAGTTTTTCTACGATAAAAAAAGAGCTTCCGTTGGT
>NZ_DQDX01000193.1 GCF_003525665.1 Flavobacterium sp. | reverse complement strand
CGTAGAATCACGCTGGGCTTTAGTGATGCTTTATATTGAATTACCCGGAATTGTTGGAGGTAGCGAGAAGAAAGCCGTCAAATATGCCGATGAATTAATGGAATTATCCAAAGTAGACGGATATTTAGCAAAAGGATACATCGACGAATATTTCAATCGTTATAAAAAAGCAGAAATATATTACCTAAAAGCACACGAAATTGGTAACTCAAAAACCACGTTTCAAAAGCTCTATAGTTTATATTTGAACAAATTAAAAGACAAAATCAAAGCATCTAAGTTAAAACAACAATTCGATAATAAATAACAAAACTCAAATTCCAAATTCCAATCATCTTAGGTTTGGAATTTGGAATTTTTAAAATTGGAATTTCAAATGCGTACACATTTCATAGCCATTGGCGGAGCAGCCATGCACAATCTAGCACTAGCATTACACAATAAAGGATATCAAGTTACAGGAAGCGACGACGCCATATTTGAACCATCAAAATCACGTCTAGAAAAGAAAGGTTTGCTACCAATAGAAATGGGTTGGTTTCCAGAAAAAATCACTCAAGATATTGAAGCTATCATTCTAGGAATGCACGCTAAAGCAGACAACCCAGAGTTGTTGAAAGCCGAAGAATTGGGTTTGAAAATCTATTCGTATCCCGAATTTTTATACGAACAATCTAAAAATAAAACCCGAGTAGTAATTGGAGGTTCGCACGGAAAGACTACCATAACTTCAATGATTTTGCATGTGATGCATTATCACAATATAGAAGTTGATTACATGGTTGGCGCACAGTTAGAAGGATTTGATACAATGGTTCATCTTACAGGAACCAACGATTTTATTGTTCTTGAAGGCGATGAATATTTATCTTCTCCAATAGACAGACGACCAAAATTTCATTTATATCAACCCAATATTGCTTTGCTTTCGGGAATTGCTTGGGATCATATTAACGTGTTTCCAACCTTTGAAAATTACGTAGAGCAATTTGAAATTTTTGTAAATCAAATTACTAAAGGTGGAATTCTTGTGTATAATGAAGAAGACGAAACCGTAAAAAAAGTAGCCGAAGAAACTACAAATACCATAAGACGTTTACCGTATGCAACACCAAATTATTCAGTTGAAGACGGAACAACATTGTTAGAAACTCCAGAAGGACCAATGCCAATCGAAGTTTTTGGCGCTCACAATTTAAATAATCTTGCTGGTGCAAAATGGATTTGTCAAAATATGGGTGTTGACGAAGCCGATTTTTATGAAGCAATTGCCAGTTTTAAAGGCGCAAGCAAACGTCTAGAAAAAATTGCTGAAGGAAAAGGAAAAGTAGCTTACAAAGATTTTGCACATTCACCAAGCAAAGTTTCGGCAACTACAAAAGCGGTTAAAAATCAATATCCTGATAGAAAATTAATTGCTTGTTTAGAACTACATACATACAGTAGTTTGAACGCCGAATTTCTAAAAGAATATCAAAACGCACTTGATGCTGCAGATGTCGCGGTAGTTTTCTATTCACCAGATGCTGTAAAAATCAAACAACTAGAAGAAGTAACATACGACCAAATTGCACAATCATTCCAAAGAGAAGACTTAATTATTTATACTAATCCAGCTGATTTTAAAGAGTTTTTATTCAGTCAAAACTTTGATAATTCAGCATTATTATTAATGAGTTCTGGGAATTATGGCGGATTGAATTTTGATGAGGTTAAAGAGTTGATGAGGTAAGATTGTTGAAATCTGATTAACGATTTTTGAATCAATCTAAAATCAAAAATCGTTAATCTTCACTCTTAAATAAATAATGCCCAACAATATCATAACTAAACAAGCAATCTTCAAGCACTTGTCCGCCACCAACATTGTGAACTAAAAGTGGTCGTTTGCCATCGGCTGATTTTTTATGAGTTACAATTCCGATGTGAGGTAATTTTCCGTTAATCATCCAAGTTACAATTTCGCCAGTTTTATAATCGTTTGGATTATCTGAAACTTCTAGTTTTTTACCTTTTCGAGTAAAGAAAACTTCAATATTGGGAACTCTTCTGTGGTCAATATTGGTGTCTGGTTTTTTCAAACCCCATTTTTTTAAATTTGGATATAACGAAAAATTGGCTTTCAAATCTTCGTGAACTTCCTTCTGCAAATCAATTCCAAGTTTTCTGTAGGCGCGAATAACCACATCAGTACAAACACCTTTGTTTTTTGGAACATCGCCATTTGGATATTTTATTCCAATATAACTCGGATCATATTGTACGGTTTCATCAATAATCGAAATAGCTGCATTGGATAATTTCTCCTGAAAAGTAATAGGATTTTCAATTACTAACGAAGTTGATTCAATAGTATTCGATGCTAATTTATCAGATTCTTTGCATCCAAATGAGAAGCCAATTAAGAGTAAAATAGGAAGTAGTTTCATTGGTGTTTTTTAATCAAACGAAAATTATATTCATTTTATTTTGAACTGATTAAAAAATTATTTTAATTTGTATCATAATATAAGCCAAATAGTTATGTACACACCAATAAATCAATGGGCCGAAGACGATCGCCCAAGAGAAAAATTTCTTCTAAAAGGAAAATCTTCCTTATCTGATTCCGAATTACTTGCAATATTAATCGGTTCTGGCTCTCGAAACGAAAGCGCAGTGCAACTTTGTCAACGCATTTTAGCATCAGCAAATAACAATCTTAATCAACTAGGAAAACTTTCCATTGCACAACTTACCGAATTTAAAGGAATAGGAGAGGCAAAAGCCATTACTATCGCAGCAGCTTTAGAATTAGGACGAAGACGTAGATCAGAAGATGCAGAAGAACTTAAGATAATTAATTCAAGTAAAGCAGTTTTCGAAATTATGCAACCCATAATAGGCGAATTACCACACGAAGAATTTTGGATTTTATACCTTAACAATTCCAATAAAGTAATTCATAAAGCGCAACTTTCCAAAGGCGGAATTACAGGAACAGTTGTAGATAGTAGAATTGTGTTTAAAACAGCTTTCGAACAAAATGCGACATCAATAATTCTCACACACAATCATCCATCCGGGAAATTGGCCGCAAGTCAAGCAGATATTGAAATTACTAAAAGGCTCAAACTCGCTGGAGAACAATTGGAAATTTTAATTTTAGATCATATTATTATTACCGAAACAGGATATTATAGTTTTCAAGACGACGGAATATTTTAAATACAATTAGGACAAATACCAGTCACAAGAATTTGTTTGTCCAGAATTTTGTATTCTTTGGGTAGATTTATTTTTGCGGAAGTATTTTCTATACATGTTGTTTCATGACATTTATTGCAACTAAAATGTATATGATCGTGTTGATGGTGTTCATTTTCGCAAGTGTTGCATAAAGCATATTGTATTCCTCCTTCTAAGTTGGCGATTTTGTGAAGCTTTCCTTCATCAACAAGTCTATCAAGTGCTCTATAGATTGTTACTCGATCTACTTTATTATCAAAAAATTCTTGAAAATCTTTATGCGTTAATGCAATTTTCTTTAGAGATAGTAATGATAAAATTTCACTTTTAGTTGATGAATTTCTTTCACGTTTTATTTTTTTTTCCATTTTACAAATTGTTTAATAGCAACATTGTTGCGTTTATGTAATATAGTTTATATCTTTGCAAAGTAAATACTTAATTAAATAAGAATGAGTAAATCTTTCGAAAAAACTTTAGATTTCATTGGTGTGTCAAGCGCAACTTTATGTTTAATTCATTGTTTGGTTTTTCCTTTAATAACCGTGATACCAATTGGCTTCAGTCATAATCATTGGGTGGATTTAGTGTTTGCATTAATTGGATTGTTTGCTGTTATTAAAATACTAAAAACTAATACTTCCATTTATATAAAATTTTTGTTGTTAATATCAATTGTATTGATATTCTCTTCAATTTTTATTACACTTTTTTTTCATCATCATTCTGTTTTACTCTACATTGGTGGGGTTGGTATGATTGTAGGTCATCTTTTAAATTTTAAGACGCATAGGCATAGTTAACATGAAAAATAAAATCGAATCTTATATAATCACTGGTTTTTTAGGCGCTGGTAAAACTACAATATTAAATAGCTTACTACGACAAACTAACAACAATAAGAATATTGTAATTGAAAACGAATTTGGTAAAATTAATATTGATGCTACTTTGATTTCTGGTCTTGTAGAAGGTCTATTTGAACTTACTAATGGTTGTATTTGTTGTTCAATTAATAACCAATTATTAGAAACATTACAAAAAATAGACGAATTAAAAGATAGACCAAGCAATTTGTTTATCGAAACTACAGGTATTGCAGATGCAGGAGAGGTAGGAGCAGTTTTTTCGAGTTTTTTTGTAGACAAAGCCTTTTCATTAAACAAAGTTATCTGTGTAGTTGATGCTGATAATTTTGAAAGCTATGTCGATTCTAACATAGAAATTCAAAAACAAATAGTTGCTGCTGATATTGTTGTTTTAAACAAATTAAATTCAATTGATACTTTTAAAATAGAAAATTTAAATTCTATAATTAAAACGATTAATTCATTTGCAACTATTGCAGAGTCTTATAATGGAGATTTAGATATTAATGTTTTAAAAGGTTCAGTTAAAACAAAAGAGATTTTAGAAATTCCACTTTCTAAAATTGAAGTTAAACATAAGATTAAAACATTGTTATTTGAAACGGAGTCTCGTTTCAATATTCAACAGTTAAAGTACGAGTTGTTTAAATCACTTTTTTTATTTTATCATCAGATATATAGAATGAAAGGT
>NZ_DQDX01000028.1:27474-37508 GCF_003525665.1 Flavobacterium sp. | reverse complement strand
TTAATTTATGGACGATAGAATTTTAAAATGGTTGTATGATATTAAACTTGCAATTGATGAAATTGAGAGTTTTTTTATTAATGAAAAAATGGACTTTTTTGAATATCAAAAAAATCTGATGCGAAAAAGAGCTGTTGAAAGAAATCTCGAAATTATTGGAGAAGCAACAAATAGAATTATCAAAAGAGATTCGTCACTTATAACCAAAATAAAAGACTCCAATGCAATAATTGGCTTGCGAAATCAAGTTATTCACGCTTATGATAACATTTCTGACGAAACAATTTGGGCAATAATAATCAATCATTTACCTTTATTAAAGATTGATATTTCCACTTTATTGAAAGAAAATGAATGATTTAGAATCGCCAAACAAAGAAACACTAGAAAAATGGCATAAAGATCCAAATAATTGGAAGTGGAATTTGTTCTATTACAACAAAGAAGACAAACGTTTATTAGTTGATAAAAAGAACCCAAATCTCGGTGCAACACTAAATTTCGCACATCCAAAATCGTATTTATTTTTTGTTGGTATGTTGTGCTTTTTTGGATTTGTAGTTTTTATGATTGTAATGACTAAAAAATAATATAAAAACAGCAAAATTTAGGAATGTAAATTTTGCTGTTTTTAAACTTAATCTTCAAAATCAATATTTGAAGGTTTCTCAGGGATTTTCTTTACAACCACTTCTTCAGTAATATTACCTAAAACTTCGAAAGAAACCCTATCAAAGTAGACAGTTCCTTTTCCGTTAAGCAACACACCATAATTAAGTGTACTACTTTCGTTTGGAACATTTAACGTAATTTCACATTTTACCCAATCTGTTGAACCTTTAATTGGTCTGTTTTTCATGTTATCAAAACTCAAGGATTTTCCTCCATATTTTGAATCTACTCTTAGCCACATTCCAGACCAATTTTGAACTTCATCTGCTTTCACAAAACCAGTCATTTTGATCCTTTTACCCAAATAGAGTTTTGCGTCGCATTTTTGCATCAATGCACCAAAACCATTAATTTCTTCATCAATAGATTTTATAAAAGCACATTTTTTACCAGTTTTACTTTCAGAACTATTAAGTCCAATTTCATAACTTTTTGCTTTACTTCCTGTTTTAAACCAACCATTTATATTTTGCGCATGACTATCATTTTTTGTTAACAATAAAAAAGTGGCAACAAATACAATGGTTAAGAATGATAATTTTTTCATTGTGTGAATTTTTAAATTAAACAAATTAATTATCCAATTTCTAAGTGATGACGTCTTTTCACTCTCTTTTGGAACAATTGAGTTATAAAAATCAAACTCTAAAACAGAAAAAATAGATTTTATAGAATAACTTCTTGGCGTAACTTCTGCCAATTCAATCCTTTGAATAGTTCTTAGACTTACATTACTTTTTTCCGCAAGTTCACTTTGCGTTAATCCTTTTGCAAGTCTTAATTCTAAAATCTTTTTTCCTAATTCTGGTTGATTCATATTTCAAAATTGTTCAGCAAGATTATGCTTTTCAAAAAAAGAAACCAAAAATTTCAGCTGAAATAGATATGACATTTTTACGTCACTTCTAAACAATTGATTATTAGATTCAAATTAATTAATAGTCAAATATTCCAACATCTTTGGAGTTCCGTTATAGATGTTTAAATCTACATTATGATTGATTCCTTTTATAACGGCTTTCTCTGTAAATTGCCAAAAGAGCCAATCGTCTTTAATGTTTTCTTCAAAAAAATTGTAGTTGGCAACCCAAAAAGTGTAACCTTCGAATTCTTCTTTTAAAAAATCTTCATAGTATCGTTCGCCAGTATAAATTATAGGTTTTACTTTATAATGTGCATCGACTTTTTTGAGCCAACGCTTTAACCCTACTTTCAAACTATCAATAGATTGGTTTTTAGGAAGTTGTTCAATATCTAAAACTGGTGGCAAATCGCCTTTACTGAGTTTTACGGTTTTTATAAAATTATTGGCTTGCTCAATAGAATTTTCATTTGGACGATAATAATGATAAGCGCCGCGAATTAAGTTATGTTTTTTGGCTCCTTTCCAATTGGCATCAAATTGTTTATCTTCTTTGTCATCGCCAGCTGTTGCTCGAATTAAAACAAAATGCAATGGAAATTTATTTTCAACTGAATCTACTTCACTCCAATTAATATCACCTTGATATTGTGATACATCCAAACCGAAAGTTAGGTTTTTATGTGCTTCTAAAATTTGGAAAATTCTAGCTTGCGCTACTTTATCAGCCTTCAAAACTTTATCTGATTTGAAACTAAAATAATACAAAATAGCATTGCGATAATGATAAACTCCGAAGAAAAATCCTAAAATTAAAATTGAAATAACAACGACTTTTGGAGAAAAAAAAGACTTCTTTTTCTTGGTAGGTTTTCTACGAACTGCGGGTTTTCGGGTAGTAGTTTTTGCCATAAATAAGTGAAATTCCAAAGTTTAAAATTCCAAAATCCAAACTTAATCACATTGTAAAAATCGAAATACTGAACACTAAACACTGAATACTGAACACTGAACACTGAACACTGAGCACTGAACACTTAATAACTACTTTTTCGCCAACATATTATTCACAACCGATAATAAAACATAACTAATTATGATTAAAGGAATTGCAAGAAACTGCAACATGACAATCAAGACAACTGAAAACAGTACGAAACCAATTTGAAGTTTGTATTTCTGGAAACTAAAATTCTTGATTTTTAAAGCAAAAAGCGGAATTTCGGCATTCAAAATATAAGCACTGAAAAGTGTTATTACTAATAAAAACCATTTATCTGTAAGTAATCCTAAGATTATTAACGAGTCGGTGTTTTTTAATATCAATGGTAAACTCAATATAAAAAGCGCATTTGCTGGAGTTGGCAAACCAATAAATGAATCGGTTTGACGTGTATCAATATTGAAATTGGCCAATCTAAAACAAGAACCCAAAGTAATTACATAACCACAAAGAGCAAACCAAAAGTTTACATTAGTAATTTCAAAATTTGAAACATCAATATTCAACGCATTGGTAAGCATAAAAAACATAATTGTTCCTGGAACAACGCCACTTGTAACCATATCGGCCAAAGAATCCAATTGTAATCCTAACGGACTTGTGACATTAAATAAACGCGCGAAAAATCCATCAAAAAAATCAAAAAAGATGCCCAAAGCAACGAAGAAAAAAGCCATCTCAACGTTTTGATTAAAGGCAAAAACCACAGCAATGCAACCGCAAAAAAGATTGATTAAAGTAATTAGGTTCGGAAGGTGTTTTTTAATGTTCATGCTTTTATTTTTTGTAACGACAAATGTAATACAATAAGTTTATACAAAAGTACGTTTGTAAATAGAGATTTTGTTGCGAAATTATTATGAATTGTAAATCGTGATAGCTCGATAAAAATTTCTATTTTTGAAAAAATATTTGCTTTGAAAAAAATTCTATTTTTAATCCTCTTTTTAGGATACTCAGTTGCTTATAGTCAGGCAGTTAGAAAGTATTCTAATGAGTTTATGAATATTGGTGTTGATGCTGCTGCGTTGGGAATGTCTAATGCTGTGGTTGCAAATACTAATGATGTAAACTCGGGTTATTGGAATCCGGCAGGATTGATTGGGCTTGAAGACGGACAAGTGGCTTTAATGCACGCGAGTTATTTTGCCAATATCGCTCAATATGATTACATCGCTTATGCAAAACCAATTGACGACCGAAGTGCTTGGGGAATTTCTTTAATTCGATTTGGTGTCGATGATATTTTAAACACTACACAACTTATTGATAACGAAGGAAATATAGATTACAATCGAATTAGTTTATTTTCTACAGCCGATTATGGCGTGACGTTTTCTTATGCTAGAAAACTTCAAGTTCCTGGATTTCAATATGGTGTAAATGCCAAAGTTATTCGTCGTGTAATTGGTGATTTTGCTAATTCTTGGGGTTTTGGATTTGATTTCGGATTACAATTTGAACGCAACAGCTGGAAATATGGATTGATGCTTCGAGATATCACAACAACATACAATATTTGGGCAATTGACGAAGACGAATACAATAAAATTAAAGATGCTATTCCGGGTGAAAATCAAGAATTGCCCGAAAGTACTGAGATTACTTTGCCAAAAGCACAATTGGGAATGTCAAAATTATTTGAATTTCATAATGAAACTTCGTTGCTTGCATCGGCTAATTTAAACATGCAATTTGCAAAAACTAATGATATTATTGCTACAGATGTTGTAAGTATTGATCCCGCAATTGGATTTGAATATGGCTATACCAATCTAGTTTTTCTTAGAGCTGGCGTTGGAAATTTTCAAAATGTTACCCAAATTGACAATTCTAAAAAAATAGGATTTCAGCCCAATATTGGTATTGGTTTCAAGTATAAAGGCATTCAAATTGATTATGCATTGACCGATTTAGGAGATCAAAGTGCGGCTTTGTATTCTAATATTTTTTCGGTTAAAGTGGATTTGAGTATTTTTAGATAAAATTCTTCTGATGAAAAAACTACTACTTTCTCTTCTGTTTTTATTTTTCCAATTTTTAAGTTTTGCTCAAAATCCGCCACTTTCAGAAAATGCATCGGTTAGTATTTTTACCTGCGGAAGAGGAAACGAATTGTACACTACTTTTGGTCATACTGCTATCAGAATTAAAGATGACGCCAACAATTTAGACGTTGTTTACAACTATGGAGCATTCGATTTTAGAGCGCCAAATTTCTATTTAAAATTTGTAAAAGGCGATTTACAGTATTTTATAAACGCCACTTCGTATGAAGATTTTATTGTAGAATATTACAATGAAAACAGAGAAGTTGTGGAACAAACTTTGAATTTACCGCGAATAAAAAAGCAAGAATTATTCGAAAAATTGAATGCTTCTTTATTTTCTGAAGAACGCAATTATACTTATAAGTTTATTGATAAAAATTGTACCACAATGGTCGTTGACAAAGTTAATGAAACCATTGGAACCGATTTAATCAAGAAAGTAGATGATACTACGATTTCATACAGAGCCTTGTTGTATCCTTTTTTTGAAAATCACTTTTATTACAAACTTGGAATCAACATTATTTTTGGAGCAAAAACAGATAGCAAAGCTGAACAGTTATTTCTACCTGTTGAGTTAATGCATAGTCTTGATAAAGCCGTTGTAAACGGAAAACCGTTGATTACCAAAAAAGAAGTTATTGTAAAAGGAAGTCCGCTTGAGTCTGGTTTTTCTTTTATGAATAGTATTTATTTTATTGCTTTACTCCTATTGATTATTGTTGCGATAAATAAACGTGTTGTTACTTTTACGTATATTTTCATCATTGGATTGCTTGGATTATTCTTTTGTTTGGTTGGATTGTATTCGTTGCACGAGGAACTTTTGTGGAATTACAATGCCTTGTTATTTAATCCGTTGTTTTTGATTTTGCCTTTTTTGAGTGGAAAATGGTTTAAAAATTTACTTCTTGTAAGCACAGTAATGTTGCTAATTTACTTTGGCGTTATGATTGGCAAACCCCATTTTGTGCTGATGCTTCCGTTTATGTTTGCTCATGGATTTATATTACTAAGGTTTTTGAGAGAATACAAGAAAGCTCCAAACTTGATTAATTAACCCTGATGGGAATGGCATCCTTTTTCTTTATTTTTCTTAAAGAAAAAGATAGAATGGACAGCAGGAAAATGGAAACCAAGAAATCGCAAGCCATTCGTTTCTACATAATCTACTGACCTCGATAAAAAAGTACCGTACTAAAGGTCTTTATAGTGATGTTTATATCGAGAAAAATACTTCTGTGCTTGATGTAGTACAAATCATACTGCAGTTTTACAAGGCTATCTTCCATAGAATCACCATAAGCATAATTGACTTGTGCCCAACCTGTTAAACCTGGTTTTATGATGTGACGCGTTTCGTAAAACGGCATAACTGAGGCTATTTCTTGTACAAAAATTGGTCGTTCTGGTCGTGGTCCAATAATGGCCATGTCGCCTTTTAGGATATTGATGAATTGTGGGAATTCGTCTAGTCTTGTTTTTCGCATGAATTTTCCAAAAGGAGTAATTCGTTTGTCATTTAATTTGGTAAAAACGGCACCATTGGCTTCGGCATTTTTAACCATTGTTCGGTATTTAAAAATCTTAAAAACTTGGCCATTCTGACCTACACGATCTTGAACATAAAATAGGTTACCGCGATTTCCAATTAAATTTCCGATTAAAATTAAAGGTAAAAAGCATAACCCAATCAGTAATCCGATTAGTGAAAAAACGATTTCGATTAATCTTGTAATTAATAAATAAAGTTGATTTTGATTGCTGCGACTGAATGGAAAATACCTGTAGAAATCTCTTGAAACATACTGAACAGGAATGCGTTGCGTTAAGTTTTCGTAGACTTGAGTGTATTCTTTTATGGTGATTCCGTTTTCTAGAAGATGAATCAATTGATTGTATAAACTAACGGTAATTCCTTCGGTTTTTTGTGATGCAATGACTATTTCTGAAATGGAATTATTTCTAACATAATATTCTAAATCGTCTGTTTTAATATTTACAGTTCCAGGTATGTTTATATCAAAAGAATCTTCCCCATCAGAATTTACAAATCCGATAATCTTGTAATGCGGATCGGCATTTTGAAGTCCGGATATTAACTCCTGCAGTTGTTCTTTATCACAAACCAAAATGGCATTTTTAAAAAATCGATGGGAAGCTAAAAACTTTACATAAAAAATTCTCCAAAGTAACAAAGCCATAAAAATAGCTAGAAAGAAAAATATAATTTGCAATCTATTTGACGGCAAAACTGGTGTATAGATTGGCGTAAGAAGATAAAAAAGAACTGTTGTTGAAGTAGTTAAAATAATACTTTTAATTATTTGAAACTGATTACTGGACGTTTGGAGATTGTACATTTCGAAAACCGAACCAAAAACATGAAGATAAAGCGCAAGCACTATAGTCCAATAAAAATTGGTTGTAGAAAATGTAAAATATTTAAAATCAAATAGTGAACTAACGCAATACAATGCTACTAAAACACAAATAATATCAAAACCCTTGAGAAGAATTTTTCTTTCGGATACTTCAAAATGTATTTTTTTGTTACTTTTCATTTCTATTTTAAAAGCTGCAAGTTAGCAAATCTGGGGTAAACTATCCTATGATTTTAAAATTTCAAACCATTTATATTTTACTTTTTCCCAATCGAAATCTTCAATGTAGTTTCTTGCATTTTGTATTATATTTTTGGTCAAATTAGTATCCGATACTAATAATTTAATTGCGTTAACCATAGCTTGAGCATCGTTATCGTTGACCAATAAAGCGTTTTCTTCATGCTCTAAAAGAAAGGGGATTCCGCCCACATTTGTAGAAACTACTGGCAAGCCCAAAGCCATTGCTTCTATTACACTAATTGGAGTATTGTCGAAGTGCGTTGTATTAAGAAAAACAGAATAATTTTTAGACAATTCAATCCATTCCTCTTTCGATAATTTACCAGTAAAAGTAACTTCTACATTTAAACTTTCAGCAAATGCTTTACATTCATCAATTAGATTTTCTTTATCTGGACCAACCATACAAAGCTCGGCATTGGGAAATTCTTTTTTTAATTCGGAAAAAACAGTAATTGCCATTTTAGGATTATAAATTTTAGAAAAAGAACGCACCCACAATAATTTAGGCTGACTGATTTCTCGATTTAAAAAATCATAGTTAGCAATTTCAACTGAATTTGGAATGTACATTAAATTGGAAGCAAATTTAGATTGAAATGCAATCATTAAATACTGTGAAGGCGCTGAAATTTTAAAGGCATTTTTAAAAATTAAATCGCACCAAAATGGGCTTCTCTTCAATCTGTTTGGTAGATTGCCACCGTGAAGTTTAGCTATGTATTTCAAATTCAAAACCCTACACAACTGACTAATAATTACCGAATACCAAAAATTCTGTGTACTGTAAACATCAATTAATACGCAATCTACTCGCTTCGATGATTTTATGGTTACAAAAATCATGTCTAAAAGTCGAGCTATTTTATTTTTCTTGGAAGAAGCATAGGTCAAATGATAGCCTTCAGACTCCAAAAAGCTACCTAAAGTTTCAATAGAAGTTGCTGTATTTCCGTGAATGGCAAGTTTATTCCCTATGTATAGCAGGTTCTTCATCTTGAAATCTAACTTTTAAAAGTGACAATGCGTAAACAAATGACGGCGCAGCAGTTCGCATCGCAGCATGATTTATAGTTAATAACCAGAATAATAAAAAACAAAATAGATAAATATTTTGCTTATTGTCTAAATATAAAAAAATGGGTGTGAAAAATAAAATTAATAACATTGCCACGCCCAAAGAACCATGCTCGGCTAGCATTCTAGTAATTTCATTATGGGAAGCAACAACATCTCCTGTTTGTTCTAAACGATATTCGGTACCTTTAGCAACACCTATTCCAAAAAATGGATTTGCTATAAAAGCATTGATCTCATTTTCTGCAATTTCTTCTCTACCAGTAAACTTACTCTTTTTTGTTCTACCCAATGCGTCTTGGTTGTTGTATCGTTTACCTATCAAACCGCCAGTTTGACTCTCGGTATAAACCCATATTGCACTCATAGTAATAGCAATTATTACTACTAAATAATTCAATTTTACTTTACCTCTATACTTCGATATTTTGTATAAATATGCTAATAAAATGAGTATCATCACAAAACCAGTAATCATACCGCCACGAGAAAAAGTAATTAAACCTCTGTAAGTAATGTTTAGAACTAAAAACAAATTGATGGCAAAAAACAATTTTGTTCTAGAAGCAAGTATAATTCTAGAGAAGAAAATAAACATACCCAACCCAAGAGCAGTTGCTACTTGATTAGGTCCAAAACCTCCAGAAGTTAAGGCATTAGAACCAGTTCCACCTAATGCTTCTTTTAAATCGGGCGTAAACAAAGTTAAATACATCATACAACTTACAATAGGCAAACCCATCACAAGCAATAAATTGTTAACTTCTTCAATTCTAATTTTTCGATTGTAACAATACAAGGCAGCAAAACCTAAACAAATTGGACCAGAAACATTAAAAAGTATTGTTTTTCTAATATCTACTGTGGTTAAATTTAAGGTTTGCGTGCCAATTATAATTCCGGGAACTAACAAAATTAGAAAAATCCAATAGGGAACAGCATTTTTGGAAAAACCACTGTAATACATTCCCATAGAAAGAAATAGTATCACGCCATATTTAGAAAATTCGTGATTGGGATTTCCACCTGTCATTCTTAAAAACACTTCACTTCCAACAATGTAAGCAGCGGCAAGAAGAACTTCATTGTTCCTATTTCTAGTTTTTACTACAAAGTAGACGCCTCCAAACAAAATAAAGTAACCATAGAGTTTAGAAACAAATGGCGCAGCATAAATTACAACACCCAATAAAAGGTGAACTAGAATTAAAAAAAGATAATTTTTTTCCTTATTCTGCATGCTCTATTTTTTGTAACCAGTTTGTGTAATTTTGAATTACGGCTTGTTCAGAATTATTAATAATGATTGTTTTGTTAAGTTCTTGTCCCAATTTGATTCGCAATTCATCATTCTCAATTAACTTTTTCAAAGATAAATAAAACGCATCGGCATCAAATTTCGGAACAATAAATCCGTTTTCACCATCTTTGATTATCAATGGAATTTCTCCCACTTCGGTTGAAACTACTGGTTTACTATTCAGTCCATACTCTAACAATGCTACCGGCAAACCTTCCGACTGCGACGTTAAAATTGCTATTTCACATTGACTGATGCAATTTTGAGTATCAGATTTTGAACCGTAAACAAAAACAGTATCAGATAAATTTTTAGCAATAATTTCGCTTTTTATTTTAGTAGAATAATCATCATTAAAATCTTTTCCAACTAAATGAAAAGTCCAATCGGGATGCGATTCTTTGAGTTTTTCAGCGACTTCAAGTAACAAAAAATGATTCTT
>NZ_DQDX01000028.1:21099-27421 GCF_003525665.1 Flavobacterium sp. | reverse complement strand
ACAAAAAATGATTCTTTTGAAAACGTAAATTGGCTAAACATAAAATTCGTTTCCCATCAATTCCTTTTAAAAAAGTTTCTTTTTGTTCACTCGAATTAAGAGTGGTAAAATTGGCTAAGTAAATAACATTTTTACAGTTCAAAGTACGCTCTGCCCAATTTTTCAACTGATAATTTACAACAACAATTCCTTTAAAAAAATAGGATGCTATCTTTAAAGCAACCGATTTCCTTGTGCTTAAAAATTCACTTAATCCGTTATGGTCGTGCCAAATGATATGTATTTTAGGATAAAGCAACTTCACTAAAAAAGCTGTAAAAAACGAGCTACTATGAGCTTGTAGATAATCGATTTTATTGGATTTACAATATTTTTTTAACTTACGAATTGCATTAAAATCGATGGTCTTTTTTCTATTGAGAAATAAATAATGGACTTTTTCATTGATTTGATTTTTCAAATTACCTTCTTTTCGTGTGGCAACCAAACCAGAAAATTCAATAGATTTAGCTAGACTATTGGCATAATTAATAGCCATTTTTTCGGCTCCGCCTATGTCTAATGAATCAATAATTTGAAGAATTCTCATGAAGTTAGTAATTTCTTTATTTCTGTTTCAAATTTATCAATTGTAAAGTTACGAGACCAACTTATTGCCTCTTTTATTTTAGCATCGTATAAGTCTTGATTTTTAAGTACCATTTCAATCGCTTCAACATCATTTTGAAAGGAATTGGTGAGCAAAATCCCACGATTGCCGTAATCCAACATGTTTGGAAGGCACGAAACTTGAGAGGCAATTGGCAAGCAACCCCAAAACATAGCTTCGGCAACTACTTTGGGCCAACCTTCACTTTTGGAATTTAAAATCAAAAAATGACTTTTCTGATAAACCATTTTCATTTCGTCTTTGGTGACATTTCCTTTAAATACTACAACTTCAGATAAATTATTGGAAGCGATATACTTTTGTAAACTAGACTTTTCTACGCCTTCTCCATAAATAGCTAATTGAACATTATGTTGCAATAATTTTAATTTTTCTACAATTTTTACTGATTCAATAGGTTGCTTTCCAGACGTTAACGAACCCACAAAAACAAATTGTATGGTAGTATTCAACACGCGTGAATCTACATTTATTTTTTCGAATTCTGAATAAGTTGCAGTGAAAAAGGACTTAATATTAATTGTTTGATTTTCCCACTTTCCGTAAACTAAAACTTGCATATTCTTGGTTAAAAAAGTGCTACTCAAAATATATTTTTGAAGTTTATAGGTAAATGGTTGTTTAGAATTAGCATCCCAATTACCAGCGTATTTGGCCGTTTTACTCTTTCTTGGGAATAAAATTTGAACCAAACTACCCAATAAACCCATATTTCCAGGACAACGCAAATGAATGTGATTGCTCTTTTTCAGTGCTATAAATATCGAGAAAAGAATTCTAGGAAGATTTAGAATTGTTTTACAAATTGCACCAAAACTGGTTAACGAAAAATCGGGAACAGCAATAAATTCAATATTGGAATGCTTATACTTTTGATGAATGGCAGTATTGTCAAAATTCTTTAAAGGCGCTACAATGACAACTTTATCCACATATTTTAACCAAATATTCATTTCGTTCACATACGGCGCATATCCAAAATAATTTTCATTGGATTTCGTGTGATGTACATGTGTAATGATGCAAAAAGTCATTATTGGTTGATCTTAGGTTTATTAAATAGCAAACTAAACCAACCAACTACTCTACCCAAACTTTCGGTAAATGCTTCTTTTTTATTGGCTGTTGTAAAAGTATTAGAAAATCGAATTAAAGTAAGTAAAAACGAGGTTAAGTTCCATTTTAATCTGGCTTTTATAGAAGGATTTGGATACTTTACACGCCAAACATACCAGCCATTTCTAACTACCATTTTACCGTATTTGTATTGATTTGGTCGTCCTGAACTGTCGTGGTAATGACTTAATTTAGCTTTTGTATTGAGATATAAAGGACCGGTTTTGGAAACTCTTAACGTAAAATCGGCGTCTTCATACAAGCCATAACCTTCAAAATAGGTTGAAAATTTAAACGTTGAAAATACACTTTTTTTAAACGATGAAACGCCGCCCATAAGTTGTTCTACTTGATAGATTTTGTCTGATGGCGGAATAAATCCCAAACTTCTACCATGAGAAAAATCAGGCATAAAACCAGGTAATTTATTACTGTCTAATCCCAATTTTTTTCTAATTACAAATCGGCTTCCATCCTTCCTTTTCCAACCATCATAACAAAATTCGGTGATTTTTGGAGCGTAATTTTCACCAACAAATTCCCAGTTATTTTCATTAATGATGTTTCCACCAACTCCTAATGCATCGGGAAACATCGTATAAGTTGCGAGTAAATTTTCAAAATAATCAATTTCTAAAACAATATCATCATCTAAAAAGCAAACTATTTCTATTTCTGAATTTACTTTATCGATTCCAAAATTTCGTTGTTTGGTTAGTCCGCGCTGATTCGCATCAACTTTATAGTATTTTAAATTTTTAAACTGATTTGCAGTTAAAATTTCTTTGGTTTCATCATTGGTTGATCCATCAATAATTAAAATTTCATTAGGATAAACCGTCTGATTAGTAACTGACTTTAGTAAATTCAATAAAGGTTTTGCGCGCATATACGTGCAAACTATTAAAGAAAATGTAGTGGCATTTGGCAAAATATTTACGGTTTTGTAGCAAAGAAAATTAAATTATTGTATCCTTTTAATCGATTATATTTAAAGTTAATTTCTTTGTAATATTCTGATAATGATTTGATTTCAATATTTACAAATCCATTGTCAGACAAGTGTTTGCGTAGATCTTTTTTTGTAAAGTAATAACCACTTACATCGAATCCGTAAAAACCTGTAGTTCTATTTCCAGGTTCATTTTTCAAGAACGGCTTCATCATTCTGCGAAGCAGAAAATAAAGTGTTTTTTGTGGTGTTCCTACTTGATTGTGAACTACACCAATTAAAACTCCTTTTGGGGACAAAATATCATGAGCTGTTTTAAAAATAGTGTATCGGTCTTTTCTATCTTGGATATACGTTAGCATGCAATTCATTATCGTTACTAACTCAAAACTATTGGCTTTTGCGGTAAATTTTGAAGCGTCAGCAACTTCTAGCTTTACTTTATCTTGTAAATTCCACGAAATAACATTTTCTCTTCCCTTTTTAATCATGTTCTCTGAAATATCTGTAGCAAGAATAGAGTCGATTGGTACATATTTTAATATTCCATTTATTTCTCTTCCTGTTCCGCATCCAAAGATTTTAGCAAACTTGACTGAACTATTTAACTTACTGAAATAATTTTTTGCTTTTTCATACAAATAAGCTTCATAATTAGATGTATTAACAACCGTTTTATTTTGAGAATGAATAACGTCTTCTCGTTCCCAAAATTCTTTATTTTCAATTTTCATTTTGTTGCTACTTTAATCGTTTTAAAACTACAGAAATAGTTTTTTTATTTTTAACAAAAATAGAATTTAATATGGTATAAACTCTAAAAATTAATGGCTTTAATACTAGATGATAGTGTGGCTCTTTATAATAAGCGGTAGTAGTATTGAACTTGGACTTGAACTCAACAACGCCTTTTGATCCACCCATAGAGATGTTATAACCAGAAAAACCAAGTTCAAGAGATTTTTTCATAAACTCCCAATGAATTAAATAACCCAGTTTTAAATCGGGTTTTTCCTTCTGTGTTCCACCAGAAATATACGTCAAACAGTTGCCACAATTTACAGCAAAACCGGCACCTTTAATTTGATCATCAATAGTAATGAAGATTAAAAAGGCTCTATTTTTCTCCACCAAATTTACTATCGTATCCTTAAAATCGTTAAAAGAACGCACAGTGTAATTCCCTTGCAACGCATTGTCTTCTATAGCTTTATAAGCTAATCTACATTCTTCCTCGGATTTTGCAAAATGTATTTTGGCATTGGTCTTGTACGATAAATTGATGTTTCTTCTAACTTGCGCTGTAAATTGATTAATAAGTTGTTCTGGCGAATTTGCATTGGAAAAATCAACCCAATTAATTCCGTAAGAACTATAAACAAACTTAAAAAGATTTCCTTTTTTCCCTGATAATTTTAAATCTTTTATTTCACTGACAGAAAAAGTCTTACTTTTAATTTGAAGTTCATCAGAAATTGGCAAACTATACTGTGCATAGCAACAACCGAGTACTTTTGCACGACCTTTTATTTTATCTACAACTTCTTGAAGATGTTTTTCATAAGAGCTTTTAAGAATTGGTCCGTGAGGAATTATATAGAATTTAAAAAATAAAAATTTTGCTATTACAACTCCAAATCCTCCAACTATTTTATCGTTATCAAGTACTAAGAAAACTTCATAATTAAACCCATAACTGGTATAGGACTTTAACCAATCTGAATACAGCAAATGACTGCCACAATCTTCCGTTAAGAGAAAATCGTCCCATTTTTGCAACCAATCCCTATCTTTAGTGAATAGAAAATGTATCATTTTATCATTCTTACTGGTACTAATTGGTTATTATTTAAAACGAACTTCCCGTTTTCATCAAATGAAATTACTGTTTGATCTAATACTTCAAAATAAGAAACTAGCTCAGAAAGTGTGGGATTCCATATTTTATTTTCGGCTATTTTCAAACCTAAATAGTTAAAATTTATAGCAACTTGTTTTTCGATTGCGTTGTCTTTTGTTAACATTTTCCCTTCATGATAGGCTACAGAATCAGAAAAATAAGTGTGCGCAATAAAAATTCCGGCTTCTTTAATTAAAAGATTGATATTACTTTCTTGTAACGATTTAGAAAAATCAATCATTTCTAATGTTTGAAAAACTACAAATTCTTCGTTTAAAATAGTGTGTTTAAAAAATAGTGGTGTGTATTTTGACAACTTAAATATCTTATTTTTTTTACTATTCCAAAATAACAAAACAGATGCAATGGATGAAAACAAAATTGCAAAATCCTTTATAAATTTTGGAATTATTTTGAATTTTCTTTGAAAAACAATCTTTTTAAAATTTTGCGCTGTAGCTTTATAATTGGTAATAATTTTCTCCTCATTTAAATAATGAAAAACGATATTTTTTATCATTGCTTGCATCAATTTCATTGTTGAAAGGTTTTTATTGCCTTTCAGAAATGAATTTAATGTAAAATGATTTCCGTTTAACTGATTGATAACTCCAGTCGTTGCTGTTCCAGAATCGATATAATTCCATAAAATTTTAACATCTTTTTGCTTCAAAAGAGTTTCATAAGTCGATTCAAGTTTTGGATGATTTTTAAATAATGAAAAATTGTAAGGCTGATAACCATGATCTATCCAAACTTCGCTTGAGTAGGGATTAGTGAATTTTTCAAAATCAGAAAAACTTTCATTATCAGATTTTATGGATTGCGATAACGAATGATAACACATTTCGTGTCCGTTTGCTTGCCATAAGTCGAGTTCTTGTTTATCGTTTTCATGCGACGCATTATCGTTTCTTTTCGAAAAATGATTGATAAAAAAGCCTTTGGTAACTTTGATATTTGTTTCTGAAAATAACTGTCGTTGTACTTTTAAATTATCCAAAGTATCGAAATCACAATGATCTGTAAAACACGCTATTGCTGAAAACGGAATTTTAGATCGACTGATTTCAATTGCGCCAATTTTAGAAAAAAGCAAGGTTGGAGTTGCTACAAAAGCTACTTTGCTGTTGGCTTGATAAATACGTTTCTGAACGTTGGAACCAACATACTGAGTTATTGGCTTAGAAAATTGGGGATTGAATTTCCAAATTAATTTATACGGATTTTTTTTATGAACTTCCCAAATACCTTGATTCATATTGGCCTGAACGTAATTTCCATCGGCAAGTTTTATTATTTTTGGAGTATATTCATTTGCAATTCTATCTGAATTTACATCTTGCCAAGTGTAATCGTGATTTCTAAAACTACTAATTTTGACTTCAAATTCGATTTCAATATCAAATGAAGTGGTGGTTTCAATAACTTTAGAACAATCAATAACCAATTTGTTTTCATAAACATTTAGGTTCTGAATTTCTTTGTTTGATTTTGAAAAAAGTACAAGTTGCTTAATCATTTTTTGAATTACTTAAATACATTTCGTTTAGTCTTTCAATAACTTTTTTAGGTTGCAAATACATTTGAAAATACAATTTAGATTGCTGTTTTAAGTGCGATTGTAGCTCCTCTGAATTTAAAATTTCATCTAATTTTATACTAATTTCTTTTTCATCGGATT
>NZ_DQDX01000028.1:18333-20950 GCF_003525665.1 Flavobacterium sp. | reverse complement strand
TTCTTTATCCATTAATTTTACTGGCATTTGATTATAGAAAGATGTGGACAAAATTACTTTTCCTAATGCTAAAAATTCTCCGAGCTTCCATCCATGACAATTTAAAACAGCTGGCGTATTAAATACTACATCAGATTTTTTAATTTGCTTCAAATAACTTGACATTGAATATAAAGAGTTGGTCATAATGTCATCAAAATCTAAATTATTTCCATCAGATCTTGGAACAAAACCACCTTCAAATTCAATTCGACTATTTTTTATACAAGCTTTTATAAAATTTGCTCTAAATGCATTGGTTTGATTTTCATTTTTCCAAAGTGTACTTGCAAAGAAAACATATTTTTTAATTGCATTATTGTTTACTTCTTCTTCAAAATAACTTTCTAACCTTTCTCTTTTTGATTGCGCTAAATAACTGGAAATAAATAATTTACGTCGTAAAATTTGATTTTTAAAACGAATATAATTAATTGTTGCAACAAATAATGTCTTGGGGAAACTCCAAATTTTTATACCAAAACTTGGACCAATTGGCAAGACTTTATCTTGATTAATTTCTGGCAAACTGTTTATATTGTAATTCACTTTCCCATATACATCACACCAATTTAATGCGTCAATCCATAAATCACTTTGATCCCTAGAATCAATACATATTTTACATTCTTTGGTACCTTGAACTACAATGGCTGCAAAAGTTCCTTGATTGAATTTAGGAAACTTTTTACAATTAAAAAAAACATTATTTACATTATAAAACTCCTTCAATCCTTTTATATAAAAAGCATCATAGTACACATCACACAGACCATATATGTATATTTTAGTCATTTTAATACTAACTACTTAGTTCTTTTCCCTAATTGAATTAATTTTCTAGCATAAAAAACCGATTTTTTAAACTGCAATAATCGATACGGTAATTTAAATAATTTTAAAGGCAATTCCCATTTATTACCTTTAAATAAATACAATGCAAAATATTTGTGTTTGTATTCTACCAATTGTTGAGGCGTAAATTGCTTGTGAATTTGATACATAATTGTTGGACTTGGCACTGGACGAATTCGTTTAACTGGGGTATCTAATTCCCATGGTTGTGCTTTTCGTTTTTTGCCCATAACTTTGGCTTGCGTACCCCAAAAACGGTAGCCTCCAACTGGTGGTTTTAAATGTAAGTTTACAGAAAAAGGATTGTGTAAAACAGTAACTCCTATTTTGGTTAATGATATTCCAAAATCACTATCTTCACCATAACCACCATCATAATTGATATCATTTCCGACCAATTTATTTACTAATGATCGCTTTACGCAAGAATTGGCATTACTAAACCCACCTGCTGAACCCACCAACCATCTTTGAAATGGATATTCAATCAATTTCTGCTCTAAATCGTTTAAATTTTGTTGTTGATTATCGGCTCTAATATCTAGTCCATTGCAAGCTCCAGCATTGTATGTTTGCAATAATCGGATGTGATTCTCTATAAAATTGGGTTGAATTCTAATATCATCATCACCAAAAACAATATAATCACCAGTGCATAAATCGATAGCTTCGTTTCTTGCGCGACAACTTCCTTTGGTGGTTTGCCAATGAAATTGCACTTCAAATGGATAGTTTTGTGCGTTGTACAAACTTTCATCTCTTGTGTTTTCTGGCGTGGCATCAACAACAATTACTTGGGTAGGAAGATACGTTTGACTTTTTAAATCTTCTAATAAAGTTAAAGTGAAATCTTGGCGCATCATCGTTGGAATAATGTAACTCACTGTTGGTTTACCTTCAACTTCCTTTAGTTTTCTTGGTGCTATTACAGGTAATTCCCCACGTTGTTTGAACCTTTTCTTTGCATAGAATAATGCATTCCATTCGGATAATTTCCAGAAACCTTTTCGGTATAACATGAAAATAGAATGGTCTAATTTGAAATTTTTTCTATAAAAAACGTACCTGTCTTTTGTAGAAATTTCTATTTTTTCTTTCTCAGTTACCACATACAAATCCTTGATATACATCGGAATTGCACCACAATTCCTCAAGGCATTATAGGCGAAATCCAAGGCTTGAAGGTGCTTGTTTTCATATTCTTTATCAAAACCACCTAATTTTTCCCAAACCGATTTTCTAATGGCAAAATGATTCGGATTTAATCGCCAACTTATGCATTTATCTAGATTATCAAAATCATTTACATACCAGAAGAAAACTACCGTTTGATAGACGATATCAAGAAATGCATTCTTATAACCTTGCTCAAACGAACTGTGCCAAATGTCACCTGCACCTGTTGAAAGCAGTTCTAATTTTTCTAAATTTGGATTTCCAACATATAGAATAATTTCGTTTGAATTAGTTGTATATTCTCTAAAATTTAAACTCATTTTTGCAGATAATTTTTATAAAATGCTACGCTCTTTTCCGCTACAATTGCGATACTAAACTTTGAAATAACTTTAACTCTTGCCTCTTTACCAAAACTACTTTGCATTTCATTATCTTTTAACAAAGTACTTATTTTTTGCGCAAATTTTTTATGATTTTTAGGATGAACTAAAAAGCCATTCGTTCCGTCATCAATCACTTCCTTCGCCCAACCAATATTTGATGC
>NZ_DQDX01000028.1:14377-18274 GCF_003525665.1 Flavobacterium sp. | reverse complement strand
ACCAATATTTGATGCTACAATTGGTTTCTCAACAGCCATTGCTTCTAGCCAAGAAACCGGTAAGGCTTCGGCAAATGTAGGGAAAACGCAAAGAGTAGCTTCTTGAATTATTTTTTTAATTTCAGAATACGGAACGCTACCTAAATAAGATACATTTTTAATCGCATTTTCATCAAATAAAGGTTTCATTAACTGCCAAGTAGAAGCATATTTAGTTGCAATATCGGACGCATCTTTACCTACTAAAATCAATTTTGTATTCGGATTTATTTTTATAACCTCATTAAAAATTAAGGGCAATTCTAAAAGCCCTTTTTTACGGATCAAAGTCCCAAAATACAAAATAGTTTGTGTGTTACTTGTAGTTGGAATTGCTTCAAATTGCGTTACATCAATTGCGTTGGGAATAACCGTAAAATTACTTTTTAAATCAAATAATTCCTTTGTTAGATTTCCAGTAAATTCACTAACAGAGATTATTCCATTACATTTATTTAAGGCACGTTTTTCTAGAAATTTGTTGATCCATTTTACAGGTCGTTGATCAAGATGACAAAAATAAGTATCGCTACCATTTTGCCTTATAATTAGTGGACATTTTGGCTGTACAAAAGCGGTAAAACCTGTCCAATCTGGTGCTTCAACAAGTTCTATTTTACTTTCATCAACTAATTTATTGAGTAATTTTTCGACTTTTTTTTGTGTCAAATAAAGTGATAAACCTTTGAATTTTATATTTTTAACTTTATAAAAAGTAATGGCACCTTCTTGAAAAACCTCATCTTGATCTTGACCATATACTACAATAGAAACTTGGTTACCTAATAAATCTAAACCTTTCGAAAGATTTAAAATACTGGTTCCAATTCCTCCAGAGTTTCCTGTTTTAGGATGTGGATATTCGGGTGTTAAAAAGCAGATTTTCATGATTACTATTTATGACTCACTAAACATGAATCGATGAGCTTTTGAGTGAAAACTTGTGCGCCTTTTCCATTTAAGTGCGCACAATCTTTAAAATATTCGTTACTCTTTATTGCTCTTGAAAAATCAATAAAATTAGGCAACTTGTTTTTTAATTTATTAATAAAATTTAAATTTTTCATCTCGTTGCAAAATGGTGCGCAAAAATATACTACATCAATATTATTTTGCTTACAAATTAAATTAATTTCTTCTATATTTTTATTTTGACTATTAATTCTATCTGGCAAATTTGCCCCTTTATTTGAAAATTTTTCATTTCTAGGATCAAATCCATCCGCAAAATTTACCTTACTTCTTTTACCAATTACACAATTGAAAAATTCTCTAAAGCCTAATTTAAAATCATTTTTGCTGTAGCGATAAAAAGGAATATAATAATTAAGATTGAAATCGGGATTTGACTCACGATGCTCGCTAATAATTTTATTGGAACGAATGTATGGAAGAGACTCCGTACCAACAATTGTTGATGGATTCTCAAAATTAAAGATATAATCAACTTGTATAAAAACCTTCTCTGTTTTTATTTTATTATTTATCTATAACTTTATCATTAAAGACATATCATCCAATCTTCCGCCTTGAACGCCAAGATTTAAAGCCTTTTTTCCTGTCTTTTCTTCTACTAATTTTGTAACAATATGATTTTCAAGGCGTGATGAACCTAAAAATACATAATCGATTCTTTCATTTTTTAATTTTAATAAATATTGGGTTTTGTTTCGCGGTATCGCGTTTTCGTAAACGTAGGTGTAAATACAATCCAAAGCAAACATACTCACAAGAGTAACTACAACTAAAGCCGCTATATGTTTTAAAAACTTTTTCATTAGAATTGAAAATATATAAAGTCATTTGCTTGCGAATAAACACCAAATACGATTATTGAAATTATGATAATTATTACTTTTAAAAAGCCATTTTTACCAACAAAAGGATGTTCTTTTTCGCGAGCGTTCCACTCAAAATATAAAAAATATAATATCAAAAGTACCATTTCAACTGAATAACGATCAATTGGAAGATATTTTATTCCGCCATCAAAATTAAACGAAAACATCTTTTTTAAATAGGTAAATGCACTAGAAATAGAATCTGATCTAAAGAAAATCCAAGCGATAACAGTCAAGAAAAAAGTAACAATTATAGCTAAGAATTCTTTTAGAGAAGGAAGTATTTTGCCAGAAGCTACACTTTCAATATTATTTCGATTGTTGTATGTGAGTAATAATGGTATAAAATAAAGCGCATTCAATGCACCCCAAATAATGAATGTCCAGTTGGCGCCATGCCAAAATCCGCTTACTAAAAAAATGATAAACGTATTGCGAATTTTCATCCAAGTTCCACCTTCACTTCCACCTAATGGAATATATAAATAATCTTTAAACCATGAAGAAAGTGAAATGTGCCAACGACGCCAAAATTCAGCAATATCTCTCGAGAAATAAGGATAATTGAAGTTCTTCAATAAATCTATTCCGAATAACTTGGATGTTCCTAATGCAATATCAGAATAACCACTAAAATCTCCGTAGATTTGGAAAGCAAAATAAACTCCGCCTAAAAGTAACGTTAACGAATTTTGACTTTCGTAATTTTCAAAAATAGAATTGGCGTAAACAGCACAACCATCGGCAATGACCACTTTTTTAAATAATCCCCAAATAATTTGGTTGATTCCATCAATAGCTTTTTCGGAACTGAAAATTCTTGTTTTTTTTATTTGCGGAAGCAAATGTGTTGCGCGTTCTATTGGTCCAGCAACCAAAAGTGGAAAATAACTTACGAATAAAGAATAGGAAATAACATTTCGCTCGGGTTCAATTCTATTTTTATAAATATCAATAACATAAGACAATCCGTGGAAAGTATAGAATGAAATTCCTACTGGCAAAATAACTTGCAACGTCCAAAAATTAGCTTGAAAACCTATATTTTCCAGAGCAATTGCAAGTGATTCGGCAAAGAAATTATAGTATTTAAAAATCCCTAAGAATCCCAAATTTATAGAAACACTAATCCAAAACCATATTTTTTTTAGTTGTTCACTTTTGGCTTCAAACATTTTTATTCCAGTGAAATAATCTAAAGCGGTTGAAAAAACCAATAAAAACAGAAAACGCCAATCCCAACAAGCATAGAAAAAGTAACTGGCTAACAACAATAAGCCATTTTGCAATTGCAATCCACGTTTGTTAACCATCCAATAAATGGTAAAAACTATGGGAAGAAAAAGTAAATAGGATAATGAATTGAATAGCATTTACTGGAGTAGATTTAGATAATTATCAACCATTTTATCTAATGATAAATTGGCAACTTTTGAATCTTTCTGTAATCCGTTTTCAACTTTAATTTCATTAATTAAAACACCTTTCAGTATCTTTTTCAAGTCGTTAATTTGATGGTCGTTGTAGAGAAATCCGTTGGTATTATTGGTCACTAAACCTAAAACATTTCCTTGATTATTGGTAATTACCGGAAGATTACTCATCAAACTTTCAACGACAGTGTAGCAAAAAGTTTCTCCATGTGAAGGATGAATTAAATAATCATAATTGCAATAAATTTCGTGTAAATTAGAAACACTTCCTTTAAAAATAAAAAAATCTTGAAGTGATGCAGATTCAATTTTTTGCTTTAATACGTTCTCATAATTACCTTCGCCGTAAATTGTTATCGTAAAGGGAATTTGTATTTCTAATTTAAGTTGATTTACAACATCAATAACATCTTGAATTCCTTTATCTTTTCTTAGGTGACAAGCAATTATAAAATTAAAATTGGATGTAAATTGCTCTTTTTGTTTGAATTTTTTGCTATCTAATCCGTTAAAAATGACAATCGACTTTTTTTCAATTTGAGAACCAAATTCCTTAATTAATTGATTTTTACAATAATTAGAAG
>NZ_DQDX01000028.1:788-14312 GCF_003525665.1 Flavobacterium sp. | reverse complement strand
TCCAACAAACAAATCAATATATTTTGAATATAAGAATCCCTTTACTTTTTTTTCTAGTTTTTTTCTAAAGGAATAACCAGCAATTGGTCTCGGATTGTGGTCGACAACTATAATTTTAGCAGTTGAAATTTGCTTCATTTTTCTAAAAATTGGAGAACAAACTTCAACAAAATGAGTTATAATAGTTGAATAATTTACTTGATTTTTTAAGATATAATCGGTAAAAAAATGAGCTACGTTTTCATAGTTACTTTCAATAATTTGAAGTTTTGAATAGTCGCCATGCACTGCTTTATTTGGAAAAAACCACTCAACCTCAATACTATTTTCTTTGCATTTTTTATCGAATAACCAAAAGAAATAGTCCATTCCGCCAACTCTTGTCGGTAGTAATTCATAATCACATAAAACGGCTATTTTCTTGGCTTTTACATCCATTTTAGTAAAGTTTCAGCTATTCGTTTACTTGTCCCGTTAAGTGGCTTTCCTATTTGAAGTTGATTAAACTGCACTCTAGCATCTTCCTTATCGTCTTCATTTTTCAGAATTTTGTTTATCGCAGTCAAATATTCTTCTTCATTTTTAACAATCCAGCTTGCATTTGAATCTACTAATTTAGAAAGATGTTCATATTTTAAAAATTTTTGGTCATTGAACATTCCATTATCCTCATTACCAAAAACTGGATTTATAACTGGCTTATTAAAAATAAAGGAATCCAATGTTATAGTAGACAAAACATTAATGTTTAAATCACAGTGTTCTAATAAGGATTTTAAATCATCTAAATCACTTTTTGATGGAACTCTTTGAGTCCAATTTTCTTGATGATTATCTCTTTTGACTTTCCAGTCAGGAAAATTCCATTTTATAAATGGATGCTTATCCATAATTGACTTAAATCGTTCTGGCTCTTCAACAGGCGATGTTCTAACAATTAAATTTACATCTTTAACAAGTTTTTTGTCGATGATAAATTGTGCTAATATTTCCAGATATAATGGATCATTTTTGCTACTAGAATCATTGCAAGTAAATAAAATTATCGGTTTAGTTATATCTAAATTAAATTTTGAAATCAAGTGATTTTTATCATATCCAAAATTTTCCATGACGAAAGGCTCAAATTGAGGTGTTCCAACTACTTCTACATTTTTACCATTAACTGAAGTATAAAATTGCAACAACTCGTCCTTCATTAAACTACTCCAAACAAGATAATTATCAAAATTTCCTGCCATTCTACCTTTGGATGCCAAATTATCCCAACTAAAAATGAACGCAGCCGTTTTTATCTTTAACTGCTCTGCGGCAAAAAGCAAAGGCGCAATAAATGGCGGTCTTTGATGTGTGAAAAATAACATTGCTATATCATTTTCTATTAATAAGTTGGAATAATCACTAGTGATTTTATTATTTTTAAAAGATTTTTGTTGCCAATAATTATAACGAAGAATCCATTTTTCTGAGTTGAAAAAAGCGGTGAATTTGGTTATCAATCGAGTTGCATAACCACGAGTTGTATGCGCTTTAGAATTATTTGTATTAAATCCATCTTGAATTCCAAAATTAGTAGGTCGATGCAACTGCAAGTGAGCTACTTCTTTTGATTTTCTTAAAAACCATGTCACAAAATTTTCATTAAAAACTTCTAGTTCAATAATTTCACAATCTACTATATAGCCTTCGTAAACAAATTTTGGCAGACAAGAAAAAATAGTGACTTTATCAAAATTTGCTTTAGCTTCTTTAATAAAATCTGTCAAAATAAAGTTTCTAAAACCTACACCATCAGTAATTACAACTCCTAAATTCTTCATTTTTTTTATTTTATACTTCCAATTCTACCTAGGTCCGAATGCATTCTATTGATATAAAAATTTATGTCTAATGCATTTTTTGAAAGAAATGATAAATTAGATTTACTACCATATTCTAAAGGATTTAAAAGCCAAGGAATTTCTAATTCATTTTCTGTTTTCCAATTATTCATTTCTAATTTCATTAAAATAGGATTATTGAATGAAGTTACAAAATCACACCACTTAAATCCCATTTCAAAAACTTGCTGAGTAGCTTTTTTTACATTTTTAATTTCTACAAAGCGAATTCCTCCCACTTCATTTTGAATAATTGCGGTAGAACCATCATCTAATTTTATTGATTTTAAATTTGGTTGCTCCCAAAAATGTCCAATAGGTTTATCAAAATTAGAAAAAAATGGAACTGGCTCTAGTAATTTTTGAATATTATTATCTGGAAAATCGGGATGTACTTTTAATCGTCGTTCCAAATTTACATAGTGATACCATTTCATCATGCGAAATAATGGAAAAGCATTTTGATTAACTGCAACTCCTATATGTTGCCTCCTAAATTGATTGGCAATTTCTACTAATTTAAAAAATTCATCACCATTTCTATGTCTACTATCAACAAATAAATTTAAACTAAAAATATAATCTTCAAAAAGCATTACACCTAAATGAGCTATAATTTCATCTTCATAAACACCTATGATTGCTCTTCCAAAATTCTCATTCCCATATTGCCAGTTCCAAAACTCTTGATTTTGTAAAGGGTGGTGTTCTCTATAAGCTTTTTTATAAAAAACAGACAACATTTCCCAGTCTGACTTTTCCGCAATTTTATAATTAATCATTTATATCTTTTTTCTATAATTTTTCCCTCCAATTAAATCATTACAATCAAATCTATTTAAAAGTAATCTATTACTCGTGTTACTATTAGTTCCTTTAGTTGTGGTAAAGCCAAATTTATATCCCAAATCACACGCAATTTCAGCAACTGTTTCAGTAGCAGTTTCTGGCGTTCCATAAGGATAAGAAACTAACTTAATGTTTGTACTAGCTAATTCTTCCAAATACTTTTTCGAATACTGTAGTTCAAATTTAATATTCTCATCCGCCAATAATCCTAGTGGATAATGGCTATGTGTATGACTTCCCAAACAACCTTTTTTGGCTAAATACTCTAAATCTTTTTCTGTCATGTACAAATTATCAAGAACTTCATTTTCATCAAAGTATTCTTTAAATATACTTCCAATAATTAACTCTTGATCTTTGAAATTTAATTTGAAATTCAACACATATTTTAAAATGGCGCTTTCTTTATCGTCAAATCGATAGGTTATGATTGCCTCTTTTTTATCACTTTCCGATAGTGCAATTTTAGTTGAAAAATCCATCTTTTTAAACATTTCCTTTGAAGAAATAATGGAGCGCAGTAAATGAATTTTATGAACTACACTGACCTTTTGCTCATTTCTATTGATGGAATTGGCAAAAAAAATGGCCTGTAAATTTAAATCTTCTAGAATTGGAACCGCGATTTCTATTTGCTCTTTTAATCCATCATCAAATGAAACTAAATAATAAGTATCGTTTGAGTTGAGGATACTTTCGCCATCATCAACTAATTGAGCTGGAGTAATAAAATCTCCAATATTTCTAATTGCTTTTAATTGTTTTTCAAAAAATAATGGAGTAACACCAAATATACTAGGAAATTTACTTTCAAAGTTTTCTCTGATATAGTGATAATTACAAACATTTAGCATGGTATAATGACGTTTAAATTTATAAAAAGCCAGTCAAAAAAAACCAACAACGCATCAAATGTTTTTTCAGCCTCAACTAAAAAATCGCTTAAAATAAAGTTTCTAAAACCAACGCCATCGGTAATTACAATTCCTAGTTTTTTCATTTGTAACCTATAATATCCTTAATCTTGTTTTTTATAATTTTTTTCTGTCGCTTTAAATCGTATTGTATTTTGGATTGAAGTGCATAGAAATATCCATAAACTTTAAGTTTCCAATACCGATTTTCTAATTTAAATTCATTTTCATTGTGCTCAATCCATCTTTTTGGAAAATAATCAGACTCATCATTTTTTTTTGAATATTCTCCATCAAAAATTTTCATTGGTCTTATTATTTTGGTCTCCTTCTTTTCTCCTAACCAAGCCATCCACCATGAAAAAGTGGAATTACTAACGATGTAATGATCAAATTTAGAACCCAAACACAATTGCTCAATTGGTTTTAAATTTTCGAGAAAAAAAACATTTGGCAAAAATGAAAAATGCTTTTTACAATAGGATATTGAATCGCTCGTAAAAATAATATTATATTCCTGAAGATTGTTAAATTGATGCAATAAAGCTGTTAAATAAAATTTATAAGAAAGTTGAAAATAATTGGGATTATTTACAAAATCACCTCTTCGAACAGTAACTAAAATGGTCTTTCTAGCAAATAAATAGTGGTACTTATCTAAAAGTCCAATTTCAAAATCTGACTTAAATTGGAATAAATTTTTATTTATAGATTGAGAAAAATAGCGCTCTGATTGCAACCATCCGTTTAAATCAAAATTACCATGTGAAACTTCCCAATCATAGTAATTAAAAGCTTTTTCTCTTAAAGAAGTCCAATTTTCGACAGAAGAACATTCTTTAAATTGAAACTCAAAATATTCAGAATACTCCCAAAATGGAAAACAATATTCTTGCTGATTTTTTTCGGCTATACCAATTGTTGAAGCAATTTGAAACAACTGATTGCCTAGATTTCCTTTCTTTCCAAGATTTGAATATGTAATCATTAGATCGAGTCTCTAAATTGCTTTTGATGATTAATCTTCCAAATATCCTTATTTTCAATGGCCTTTACAAATAACTGTGTACTATTTCCATCTCCAAAATTAGACTGTATGCTTTGAACTTTGTGTAAATCTATGGTTTTTAAAGCATCTAAAATACCTTCTGTTGAATAATCTACATTTATAATGTCGGCATGAACAGCTCTATTTTGTTGACGTGATCCAATATTTATTATCGGAATTCCATAATAAGGCGCTTCTCTAATTCCGGCGCTACTGTTTCCAATGATGAACTGTGCATTTTTAAGTAAGGTCAAAAAATATTCGAAACGCAAGGATGGAAAAATTCTAAAACGCATATTTTCCTTTAGTTTCAAATATTCATCAATAATAAACTGACTTCCTAAATCGTTGTTGGGATAAATAACTACATAATTATGAGTATCATTTTCTAACGCTGCAACAAAATTTTCGGCATACTTTTTCATATCATTGGCTTCGGTTGTAACCGGATGAAAAAGTACGATGGCAAAGTCGTCAAAATCAATTTCATAGTATTTTTTAACAATTTGAATATCAGGTAAATCATTAGAAAACATAATATCAATATCGGGCGAACCAATGGTGAAAATTGAGGTTTCCATTTCACCCATTTGAACCAATCTTTTAGCCGCTTCATTATTAGATACAAAATGAATATGGCTCAATTTAGAAACACTATGTCGAATCAATTCATCGACCGTTCCAGATAATTCGCCACCTTCAATATGTGCCACCAAAATATTATTTAACGAACCAACAATGGCTCCAGCTAATGTTTCTACTCTATCACCATGAACAATTATTAAATCGGGTTGCACATTTTTGCAATAAGCAGACAATCCTTCAATAGTTTTGGCAAGTGTCAAATCCATTGTGGTTTCGTGGGTATGATTTTCGAAAGTATGTACGTTTTTGAAATTACAGCGTTCAATTTCTATCAACGTATATCCGTATTCTTTTTGCAAATGCATACCAGTTACAAACACATGAACCTCAAAATTTGGATTTTCATCAACAATTGAAATCAATGATTTTATTTTACCAAAATCGGCTCGTGTACCTGTAAGAAATAGTATTTTTTTTATCTTATTCAAAATCAGAAAAATCTAATTGTTCGTCATTTTCTATATCGCGAAGCGCCGTTTTTCCGATTAAATCGTTAAAATGTTCGGCTAGAATTTTTCCAGTTCCTGGACGTTTTACCCAGATGTTTTCTTTGGGCAATTTCTCACCTTTTTCGATTTTGGCAATACTACAAACGGTTGCAAATGCAAAATCGATAGTTACTTGTTCTTCTTTGGCTGGTTCTTTGGTTCCGCCACGCATTTGCCACATTTCATTTGACGAAATAATCAATTCTTCTGTAGCTTTTTCGTCCATACTGCACACGATATCTGGACCAGTTCGTTGCATGTGATCGGTGAAATGACGTTCTAAAATACTAGCACCAAGAGCAACAGCACCAAGACAAGCATTATTATTTAAGGTATGATCGGACAATCCAAAAACCTTATCAGGAAAAGCTTCGTGCAACTGCGTCATCGCGCCAAATCGAACCAAATGAATTGGCGTTGGATATAAATTGGTTGTATGCAATAACGCAAGTGGAATATGGTGTTTATCAAAAATAGCAACTGCCTTTGCGACACTTTCAATCGTATTCATTCCGGTGCTTAAAATTACAGGTTTTCCAAAACTACAAATGTGTTCTAGAAGCGGATAATTATTGCATTCACCCGAACCAATTTTGTACGCCGGAATATCAAATTTCTTTAATCTTTCGGCAGCAGCACGAGAAAAAGGCGTTGAAATAAAAATCATTCCGATGCTTTCTACGTAGTTTTTTAGTTCCAATTCGTCGGCTTCGTTTAGTGAGCAACGTTCCATGATTTCATAAATAGAAACGTCGGCATTACCCGGAATTACTTTTTTGGCTGCGCCACTCATTTCGTCTTCAACAATATGCGTTTGATGTTTTACAACCTCAACTCCAGCGCGTTTTGCAGCGTCAACCATTTGCTTGGCAACAGCTAGCGAACCTTCATGATTAATACCAATTTCGGCAATAACTAAAGGCGGAAAATCGGGTCCAATTTTTCTTCCTGCGATTTCTATGTATGGGTTCATGAAAATAATCTTAGATTAATATAAATAATTGTAAATCAGTATTTTATTCAGTTAAAACTCTTAAAGTGTGCAAATTGAAAATCACATTTACAATTTGCACACTTTTTTTAAACTTTATGGCTTATTGCAAAGATATTCTGCATAATCGAAATCATCTTTTGTATCGATATCAACATTGGCAAAAATATGATTTACTAGGTAAGGAAATGCATTTTCGGTAATTATTTTATTGTCAAGAATTGCTTTGGCTTTTGAAATGTAAAGCAATCCGTTTTCATAATAAAGTGGCTCTAAATCTTGGCTTCGCTGACCGATTTCATAATTGAAAGGAACAAATTTATCGTTACTAATCTTACCTAATTTATGATGGTTTTTCGAAACGGTAAATAAACTATCAGAATTGCTTTCTACAAATTTCTCAAAGCATTGTTTCAATAGATTTTCTGGTCGCAACGGATTCGTTGGTTGCAATAAAATTACATTCGCAACGTCTTCGTTAATCACTTGTAAAACGTGTTGAAGTATTGTAATTGTTGGTTCTAAATCGCCTGAAATTGCTTCTGGTCTATCAATTACTTTTGCTCCAAATTTAAGTGCAATTGCTTTAATTCTTTCGTCATCGGTAGAAACATAAATTTCATCAATAATTTCAGTATTGGCTTTCGCAAATAAAATGCTGTGCACCAACAACGGATAGTCACCCAACAAAAGAATGTTTTTATTGGGCAATCGTTTCGATCCACCACGCGCTGGAATTATTGCTATTGTTCTACTTTTCATCTTCGGGTTTCCAATAAAGTTGTGTTGGCGGTAATTTTAATAACGCTTGATATTCATTTTTTGTCAATCGGTTGCTTTGTTTTAGCAATTTAGGAAAATTAAAAATAACATCAAATAATGCTTGAATAATTCCGAGTGTTGCTTTAAAATCACCTTTGAATGTTTTTGTTTTTATTTGAATCCACAAAGTATACAACAACTTTTTAGGAATAACCGAAAACGGATAAAACATAAAATACAGATACCAACCCGAACGGAAACTTCTTCGCAATCGCAATTGATAATCTTGATTGTTTTTCCTAGCTAAAACATCAACTCTATGATGCACTAAAACCGATGGAAGATAATGAATCTCAATATTTTTTTTAAACAATTGATAGGCTGCAAAATCTTCTTCGCCATAAAAAATAAACCAATCGGGATAATTTGGAATTGATTTCCATGATTCCATTTTCCAGGCATGACCACAACCTACAAATCCTTTTACACGTTGCGGATTGTCTAAAGTTTTCGTAGAAGTTGGATTATTTTTACCCCAAAAAATCCTAAAACTTACTACACCACAATTTGAATTTTCTAAAAAATAGTTTTCTATTGCTTCTAATGGATTGTCTGATAAAAAATGAGCATCATCGTCTAGCGAAATGGCATATTTTGCTGTAGTTTTTCCTAATAATAGATTTCTACTGAATATCAAACCTTTGGAAATTTCGTTTCTAAAAACTATAATTTTCGGATAATTTTCTTTGATGTAATCAAAAGTTCCATCTGTAGAACCATCGTCACAAATGATGCATTCTACATCTTGTCTTTCTATTAAATAGCTGATTTTATCTAATGTAAAAATTAAATCTTGTAGTCTGTTTTTGGTGGTTAATAAGATGGAGAAAGTACAACTCATTTACTTTTGTAGAATATTGAAAATAGTTTTTTTATTATCTTCTTTTTTAAAGTATAAAATCTATTCTTCAATTTTGAATTAAATAAATCCGTGGATAAAGTAGATGTTAACACGACACTTTTAAAATTTTCTTTTTTGAGATTATTCTCATTTACAGTTAACATCCAATCTTCTACATTGTTCCCCATATGATAGGCGAAATTATTGAAAGTTGATAATCGCAGTTTTCCAGACATATCAATTGGAACATCAACATAATTATGTTCAGAATTACCACCTACAAGAGTTAGAGAAGGATTTGAAGGTGATGTAGTAAATAGAATATCACGATCGATAGTCAATACTTGATGCGCACTACCTACAATTCCCTTGCATCCATTACTTTCAACAACTGGCCATTTATTATTTTCATTTGTATCTAAATCCCAATTTATACTTTCTAAAAATCTATTATAATTAACAAAATTTTCAGGTATTGCTCTATAGTAAAACTTTATTTTTTTAAGTAAAATTTGCTTTAAAACAGAACTTGTACCAGCAAAAACACCTGTTCTAACAGGAATTGGCGAAACAGATCCTACATTTTTAAACGAAGCAAAAACTTCTTCTACTTTTTCTTGCCATCCATTTACAAATAAAATATCAGCATCTGTTAGTGTAATGTATTGTTCTCTTGATGCTCTTGCTGCACCAATTTGCGCATCAATTTTACCGATATTTGTATTGTGCGAAACCAACGTATCAATTTTTTTTTCTTTTAAATATATATCCAAAAGAGTAGACACTTTTTCAAAAGAACCATTATTGACTACTGTTATCGCCGCTTTGGAATTTATTGTAGAAATTATCGAGTCTAGACATGTTTTAAAAACAGCTAGAGATTTTTCATAAAATCCTTGTTCATTTGGAATGTAAACAACAAGTACAATTCTATGATGAGTTGTCATAGTAATTTTCCGTTCCTCTTTTTGAGGATTCATTCCTATTCTCATATTGAAAGAATTATTGTTTGTTATCCATTAAAAAAAGATTTCCTAAATCTCCATATATTACAGATTTTGCCACCAATCTATAATCTTCGCTCTGTAAATAATTTACAATTTCTGATATAATATCATGCTGAATTGAGACACTGCTTTCAACAAGAATAACCTTTGGTCTGTATTTAATCCAGTCGTTTGATTTTAAAACTTCCAGATCTAAACCTTCTACATCTATATCGAAAAAATCCAGCCTATCGCCATTCTTGATATTATTATCCAAAATAGTTTTTAGGTTGTAAATTGGAATATCGGTAACTTTCTTTACATGCGATTCTAAATTATGTTTTTCAAGAAAAGCATGATTCAATGTATTCATTGCACTGTAAGTATCATTCATTTGATAGTAAGAAAGTTTTCCTTCATTTAATCCAACACCACAGTTAACAAAAATATCTTGAGGTCTAAAAAAATCAAACATTTTTTTTAATTCTGGATTTGGATCAATGCAGATTCCTTTCCATCCTCGTAAATTAAAGTAATAAGTATTTGATGCTTTAACGGGATGCCAACATCCAATATCTACATAAACTCCAGGATTTGTTGCTTTTAAAAGTTTATAAAGTTGAATATCGTCACCACCACCTTGTGAAAAACTGATATTATATCTTTTATAAATTTTCCGCCTGATTATTTCCTTAATTTTTTCTAGCATTTTTTACTTTTATTTTTTCAACAATGATTTCAATAAAATTTATCTTTCTTCAATCCAACTAAGTTAAGTAGTTCGGCCGTTAACTCTGTCTAAAACATTATGAATAAATATTTTAAACGACTCCCATATTTCTTTATGGTATTTTTTTATTGCTAAAAGCTCAAATGTCATCATTTTTAACAAAATGAAGGACTGCCGTCTTAAATAGGTTGTTTTATAATGACTTATTATATTTCGGTATTGATTTATAATAGATTGGTCAAAAAATCTATTATATTTTCCTTTAAAATAAGTTTTCATCTCTTTTAACTGAGCGATATGTGCATATTTATATTCTAATTTATAAAAAAGAGTACGTGTTGCGCTACTTTCATTTAATCTATAAGTACACATATTTTCATTAATCAATCCAAAAGTTCCATATTCAAATAAAATAAGCTGCAGTGCTAAATCGCCGTGCATTGCAGTTGCAAAAAAATGAGGAAGTTTTTTTTCTTTTAGAACATTTACAAACATCATACTTGCAGATGGAATCAACCATCTTTCTAAAATATCGGTTCCGGTATAAAATTTTTTATGGTACTCTTGAACAAACATTTTTGATTGATTGGTGAATTCGTCATAAATTGTTGCATTATGAAAACATAAAGAACATTGCTTATTTTTTTTAAAAAAATCTACTTGCTTTTGGAGTTTTAATTTATCAGTCCAGAAATCATCACCTTCACAGACAGCAATATAATCTCCTTGACTCTTCTCTAAAACGAAAATAGAATTTGGCATCATTCCTAAATTCTTTTGTTGATTAAAATATTTAATACAATGTGCTTTAGGATGCGTCTTTAAAATAGTTTGAATTACAAAATCGGTTTTGTCTGGAGAACAATCGTTTGAAATTATCAATTCAAATTCAAAATTGCATTCCTGCATCAACACACTATTTATCGCTTCTTCAATGTATTTTTCGTGTCCATACGTAATCATACAAACGCTTACTAAAGGTGAGTTTGTATTTTTTAAATTTGAAAGAGTAGCTTTGTTTTCCATTACTTATTTGTAAAAATAGTTTCAAGCTTTATTTTAAAATTTTCATCTCCAAAATAATCTCCAAAAGGAGCAACAGTTTCGGTAGAAACCAAACTAGTGTTTATTAGATTTTCTAGTTTTTGTTGCACTTCTTGAGGATTATCGTAACTAGCAATATACTGTTGGTCTTTAACATGTTGTCGCAATTCGCTTAGTTGTGGCGCAATTACCAATATTGGTTTACCAATAGCGGCTAAAAATGGTGCTTTACCAACTAATGTATTACTGTAAAAAGGACCATTCTCTAGAATAATATTTATTGATGCTTCGTTCACTTGCTCGTAACTTGAATTAGAAAAATTTAAGCAATGTAGCACTTTGATGTTTTCATCATCCTTGTATTTTTCAAATAATCTAACAAAGCCATCACCATGAATTCTAATGACAAACTCGGAGTTTTCTTGAATTACTTTGTTGCTTTTAACTAAATTGAAATAGGCTTCCAAAACAACATCAATGTTACGTCCAAACATTAAAGCACCTTGATAGGAAATTAGTGTTTTTTTATTTTTCTTTAGTGAATGACTGTTGTCGGAAAAATCAAAAACTTGTGCACTGTATTGATGTGGAATGGTATAAAACTTTTTTCTAAATCCAAACAAAAAAGCCAAATCATTGGACAATAAAGTAGAAGGACTGATGCATGCTTTTGCTTGAGAAACCACGTCATACATTTCTTTAATTTTAAAAAGTTCTAAGGTAGTTAACTTTTGTTTTCCACCAGGATACCAAAATAACGGATAGGGATCGTGAAAATTGATAATAGCTTTTTTAAGAATAGGCAAATCTTTACAAGCCAAAATTATTTCATAATCTAAACCTGCACTTCTAATAAAAACCTGATCGTATGCAGTGTAATCTAGTTTAGAAATGTAGTTTGCATAACATTTTTGGATGTATTTATTTTGTAATGATTCATGAAATAAACGCCAATAAAATTTATTTAACCATTTCGTTAATAACGGAATTTTAATATTTACAATATGTTCTTCGATAGAATTTACAGGTAATAAATGAAGATGTGCTTCACTTGCATAAGTTTTTAGATACACCACATCAATAATCGCTTCTGGATACGATTTTCTTAATTTGGCAATAAACGACCTTGAAACAATACCTTCGCTTGTTCCTGATGTTCTAAGATCTTGCGCTATTACTAGAAATTTCATCTTGAAGTTTATATTTTTTAGTTAATTTATTTCTTTTACGTTTGGCTCTTAAACGATTAATTGGCAATCGAATTTTTAATGAAAAGTAAAAGATACGCCATTGTATTTCTTTTAAAAATGACAGTTTTAGCGCTTTTAAAATTCGGTTAAACAAATTGTACTCTCCAAAATTATAGGAAACAACTATAAAATATCGGGTTATAAAATAATTTAATAAATTTTTCTTTTGCAAATTTTTCACTGCTAATTCCATTGCATCTGCATAGGAACTTCTATGTAATGAATTATTATTTAAATATTCACCGGTAAGTGAATTAGTATGTTTTCTAGCATAAAATAACACTTTGCTAATTGTAATTCCATTAAATCCAGCTGAAACAATTCGCGCATAAAGTTCCCATTCCTCTCCATAAAATATGTTTGAGGCAAAATGATTTTCTTTAAAACATTCCTTCTTCCACATTACAGAGGTGGTTATTATTTGTAATTCATTAGTTAACATTTTGAGAACGTCTTTTTTGACTATAGGAAATTGTGTATAGGTTTTGGAGAGATCAAAATTATAATGAAAATCTTCAAAAAAAACATTTCTTTCGTATCTACAGAAATAGATATTCTTATTTTTTGTTAATTCATCTATACAAATTTCTAAGTTTTGCGGATGCGGAATATCATCATCGTCAAAGAAACTAATAAAAACACCCTTTGCTAGATCTAATCCATAATTTCTACAACCTGATGGACCTTTGTGATAATTACCAGGACGTGAATAAAATTTAAAACGATTGTCCTTTTCAATAATTGGAGCAATAATTTCTTTAGTATTATCAGTTCCGCCATCATCAATAATTAAACATTCCCAATCTGCAAATGTTTGGCTTTGAATAGCTGCCAACGTTTCGGCAATAAAATTTGCTCTGTTGTAGGTTGCCATGATGATAGAAACTTTAGGCTTGGCCATTATCTAAATATAGATTTTATTAAACGTAATGGTTTTAAAATAAAATTACCAATTTTAAAATCAATTTTATTTCTGATTTTTATGTTGCTTCTTTTTTCTAATTCAATCGTATTTAAAAAGTTATCAATCATTCCA
>NZ_DQDX01000028.1:0-755 GCF_003525665.1 Flavobacterium sp. | reverse complement strand
ATTCCATCATAATTTCTTATATAGAGTTCTTTATGTTTTAAGTAAAGGTATTTTTTTATTTCCTTGTCATGATTTGCATACGCATTCAATCTCATTGAAATTTTATGTTGACGATAAAAGAATAAGGTTTCAGGAATTATGTAAACCTGCCAATTATTAGAACAAACTCTAATATAAAAATCCCAATCTTCATAACCAGTTTTCATATTTTCGTCATATCCGCCTACTTCTTCCCAGCATTTTTTTCTAAACAAAGACGTTCCGTTTGCTGCATTCGAATATAAAAAATCTTCCAAAACCTTACCGTTTGGTTTAATAACGGCAATTTCTTTTTTATCCATAAATCGTAAAACCCAACTGCTTACTACGCCTATTTCTGAATGCTGATGAAAAATTAGCAGTGCTTTTTCTATAAAAGAACTATCATATTTATCGTCTGAATCTAAGGTTAAAATAAAGCTGGAATTTGATTTTTCAATACCAAAATTTCTGGCACTAGACAAACCTCCGTTTTCTTTATAAAAATATTTAAATCTATCGTCCTTTTCAACATATTGCTGGGCAATTTGTTCTGTATTGTCTGGACTTCCATCGTTTACTATAATACATTCCCAATTTTCGTGAGTTTGTTTTACTATAGATTGTAGTGCTTCATCTAAATACTTTGCTTGATTATAACATGGCACTACAACTGTAACTTTGTCTAAATTCATTTTTGTTTTTTAAATTTATTACGAATTACATTTAGTCCTTTT
>NZ_DQDX01000224.1:16278-16519 GCF_003525665.1 Flavobacterium sp. | reverse complement strand
AGAAGAATGTCTGGCGGTGGCGCTGGCGGTGGCGGAGGTCAAATCTTCAACATCGGAAAATCTAGAGCAAAATTATTCGACGAAAAATCGGAAGTTAAAACTACTTTTAAAGATGTTGCTGGATTAGAAGGCGCAAAAGAAGAAGTACAAGAAATTGTAGAATTCCTTAGAAATCCAGAAAAATACACCGTTCTTGGTGGAAAAATTCCAAAAGGAGCTTTATTAGTTGGGCCTCCAGGAA
>NZ_DQDX01000224.1:15031-16102 GCF_003525665.1 Flavobacterium sp. | reverse complement strand
GTTCCGTTTTTCTCACTTTCAGGTTCTGATTTCGTGGAAATGTTTGTTGGTGTTGGTGCGTCTCGCGTTAGAGATTTATTCAAACAGGCAAAAGAAAAATCTCCTGCGATTATTTTCATTGACGAAATTGATGCTGTTGGTCGTGCAAGAGGAAAAAACAACATGTCTGGCGGAAATGACGAACGTGAAAACACGTTGAATCAATTACTTACAGAAATGGATGGTTTTGGTACAAATACTCACGTAATTGTACTTGCTGCAACCAATAGAGCCGATGTTCTTGACAAAGCTTTAATGCGCGCAGGTCGTTTTGACAGACAAATCTATGTGGATTTACCAGACATTAGAGAAAGAAAAGAAATATTCGAAGTGCATTTAGCTCCTTTGAAAAAAGTAGATGGTTTAGATACAGATTTCCTTGCAAAACAAACTCCAGGTTTCTCTGGTGCTGATATTGCAAACGTATGTAATGAAGCGGCTTTAATTGCAGCTCGTAACAATAAAACTGCTGTTGACAAACAAGATTTCCTTGATGCTGTTGATAGAATCGTTGGTGGTTTAGAAAAGAAAAACAAAATTGTAACTCCAGCAGAAAAAAGAGCTATCGCAGTTCACGAAGCTGGTCACGCAACGGTAAGTTGGATGCTAGAACACGCTGCGCCACTTATTAAAGTAACAATTGTTCCAAGAGGTCAAAGTCTTGGTGCTGCTTGGTACTTGCCAGAAGAACGCTTAATTGTACGTCCAGATCAAATGCTAGACGAAATGTGTGCTACAATGGGCGGACGTGCTGCAGAAAAAGTAGTTTTCGATACAATTTCAACTGGTGCTTTATCCGATTTAGAGAAAGTTACTAAACAAGCTCGTGCAATGGTTACCATTTATGGTTTGAATGAGAAATTAGGTAACATTACTTATTATGATGAATCAGGTCAAAGCGAATATAATTTTAGCAAACCGTATTCAGAAGATACAGCAATTACAATCGATAAAGAAATTTCAATTTTAATTGAAGGTCAATACCAAAGAGCGATTCAAATCTTGAAAGACAATCAAGATAAGTTAATGCAA
>NZ_DQDX01000224.1:5985-14933 GCF_003525665.1 Flavobacterium sp. | reverse complement strand
AGATAAGTTAATGCAACTTGCCGATATTCTTATAGGAAAAGAAGTCATTTTTAAAGACGATTTAGAAACAATTTTCGGAAAAAGACCTTTCGGAAACGACACCGAAGAAACGACAGAAGTTTTAGCTTAAACGTTACTTAAAATAAAATATTAAAAATCTTAATTCAAAAAATGCTTTTGAATTAAGATTTTTTTATCTTTGAAGGTTTTCAAGTGATAAAATACCAATTCTATTATATTATATGAGTCTTTTCAGAAAATTATTTGGTTCTAGTAACGATGATTCCGATGAAGGAAACCAAAGCGAATATAACGCTCCAAAAGCAATCAATTTACCTGTTGATGAATTATTTACGTTCAATTTTAAAAAAAATGGAGGTAAGTTTATTTATTGCGAAAATCTATCAGAAGTGAGAGACCAATTCGAAAATATACTCGAAGAAAACGACTGGTTTGAAGGTGATGCTTTATGTTACGATCCTAAGTTATTTAGTTTATTAGAAGAAAATAAATTAAACTATACAAATCCAACGCAACCGAACTTTTTCTTGGCTGGTTGCGAAAATTTAATTGCAGACGAAGGTTCTGTATTATTTTCATCCAATCAAATTAAGCAAAAGAAACCAAACGAACTTCCAGACAACATTGTAATTCTTGCCACTACAAGTCAGATTCTTGAGACTAAAAGTGATGGATTGCGTGTTATAAAGAAAAAATACGACAAAGATTATCCAACAAATATTACGACTATAAAATATTTTGAAAAGGTACAAGATGAAGATTTCTTGACCTATGGAAGTTCTGCTAAAAATCTTTATTTGCTTCTACTAGAAGATTTGTAAACATGAATGAAACTCTAAAACGAGGAATTTCTGGAGCTGTCTATATTGTTTTATTACTCGCTTCTATCCTATTTTCTAAAGAAAGTTTTTTTATTTTGTTTGGGATTTTCCTAATCATTGCTGTTTATGAATACTGTGCCTTAATTCAGATAAAGAAATTTTTTCCTATAGTATTTGCGCTTCTTTTTTATCTATCGATTACATTGATAAGTCATTATAGAAAAGAAACCGTTACTGCATTAAACACCAATTTTAATGGAAGTTACGAATTAAATATAAACACCAATACATTAAATTTGGTGCTACTAGTTATTACTTTAGTTACTTCTATTAAGTGCATTTTGTTTTTGTTTTATGATAATGTTCAAAAAATAAGTACTTCGTCAAAATACTTGTATTTACTTGGTTACATCATTCTACCTTTTATATTCATCACCAAAATTTCATTTGGTATCAACGATTATAATCCTAAAATTATTATCGGATTGTTTATTTTGGTTTGGACTAATGATACCTTCGCATACTTAGTTGGAAAATCTATTGGAAAAAATAAATTATTCGAACGCATTTCTCCTAAAAAAACCATCGAAGGATTTCTCGGAGGCGTTATATTTGCAGTTATTGCAGGAGTTTTAATATCAAAATATTACATTGGAGCAAGTCCAGAATTCAGTCAGAAATCAATATTAATTTGGATTACAATCGCGCTTCTTGTTGGAATTATGGGAACCATTGGCGATTTAATAGAATCTAAATTCAAACGAATAGCTGAAGTAAAAGACAGCGGAAAAATAATGCCAGGTCACGGAGGCATCTTAGATCGATTAGATAGTGTTATATTTGTAGCACCATTTGTATTTTTATTTTATCAAATTTTAAGTTATGTTTCATAAAGAAGGCGCAAAAATCATCCTGATTTCAACTACATTATTTGTGGTTTTATTACTTTTATCTCCACAGGTAATCACCAATTATTGGATTTTAAAATCATTTCAAGTAGTATTATTATTGCTTTTAATCACAGTTTTACAATTCTTTAGAAATCCGAAAAGACATTTAGAAGTAAACGATCATACTATTATTGCTCCAGTTGATGGAAAAGTGGTTGTTATCGAAGAAGTATTCGAACCAGAATATTTTAAAGATAAAAGACTGCAGGTTTCTATTTTTATGTCGCCTATAAACGTACACGTTACGCGTTACGCAACAAGCGGAAAAGTAAAATACAGCAAATACCATCCAGGAAAATATCTTGTAGCTTGGCATCCAAAAGCGAGTACAGAAAACGAAAGAACAACTGTAGTAATTGAAAACAGAATTTTTGGCGAAATCATGTACCGACAAATTGCTGGTGCTTTGGCAAAACGAATTGTAAATTATGCCGAAGAAGGAACGCATGTTCGTCAAGGTGAAGATGCCGGATTTATAAAATTTGGTTCTCGTGTTGATTTATATTTTCCGCTTGGAACAACAATTAACGTTCAATTGAATCAAAAAGCTGTTGGAAATAGAACTATAATTGCAACTAAATAAATGCAAGAAAAAGATTTAGATACTCGATTTGAAGAAGCTGTTGAACAAGCTAATGCCATGTCGCAATCTCAATTGCCGCAGGACATTCAACTCCGACTTTATGCTTTGTACAAACAATCTACAATGGGTACAATTGATGTTAGGGTTTCTCCTGTTTATGATTTAAGAAATGCATTTAAAATGAATGCTTGGATGCAAATAAGTCATTTATCTATTGAAGAAGCCAAAGAAGAATACATAACAATGATTACCGATTTAGTCAAGAAAAATAAATAAATTATCCCTATGAAAGTTCTTAATCAAAAAAGCGTTTTGCTAGTATTGACGCTTTCAGTAATTATTTTAGCAACATCTTGTAAAAAAAAGAAACTAACCGAAGTCGTAGAAGTTCCGTTACCAACAACAGAACAAAAAATGACTATTGGCGATCCAGAAGACGTGAAAGCTGCCGAAGGTGCGTTTAATGTTGTAAAACTTCCTTTTAAATACGATGCCTTCGCTCCTACCATTGACGCAATGACAATGGAAATTCACTACTCAAGACATTATTTAACGTACACCAATAATTTAAATAAAGCTTTGGCTGGAACCGATTTGGCAACGCTACCAATTGAAGAACTTCACAAAAAGTTAGACATGAGTAATGCCGAACTTAGAAATAATCTCGGCGGATATTACAACCATTCCTTATATTTTGAAATTCTAACTCCAAAAGGCGAAGGCAAACCTAAAGATTCGTTAGCAACAGCAATCGATAGAGATTTTGGTTCTTTTGACACTTTTAAAGCGTTATTTTCTGATGCTGCCAACAAACAATTTGGTTCAGGTTGGGCTTGGTTGGTTGTTGATAAAGCTGGAAAATTACAAGTTACAAGTACGCCAAATCAAGACAATCCTTTAATGCCAAGTCAAACTATTTCTGGAAAACCTATTTTAGCCATTGACGTTTGGGAACACGCGTATTACCTTGGTTATCAGAATAAAAGAATGAAATATATTGATGCTTTTTTTGATGTTGTAAATTGGAAAAAAGTGGGTGAAAAATATGATGAAGCTATAAAGAAGTAGTTTACCGTTACTCCTGACAGCAATGGAAATCCTTTACATAAAAAAACCTGTTTCGCGTTGAAACAGGTTTTTTTATGTAAAGATTGTAATGGATGGCAGGAAAATGTCCCGAAGCTTCGGGATACAAAAAATGCCAAAAGTTTAGGTTCTAAAAATACTAATCGTCCTCTTCTTCTGAAGCCACATTTTTAGAATAGTTTCTCCATTTTTCTATAACATCGTGCATATCTTGTGGCAATTCGGTGTCAAATCGCATGTATTCTTTAGTTGTAGGATGAATAAAACCCAATGTCTTTGCATGCAACGCCTGACGTGGTAAGGTTTTAAAACAATTGTCTATAAACTGCTTGTACTTAGTAAATGTGGTTCCTTTTAGAATCAAATTTCCACCGTAACGTTCGTCATTGAATAACGTGTGACCGATGTGTTTTAAATGCACACGAATTTGGTGTGTTCTACCAGTTTCTAACTTACAAGAAATTAGTGTAACATAGCCAAAACGCTCGAGAACTTTGTAATGAGTAACGGCTGGTTTTCCAATTTCTGGATCGGCAAAAACGGCCATTTGCATTCTGTCTTTTACGTGACGAGCAATGTTTCCTTCAATTCTGCCTTCATCTTCTTTTACATTTCCCCAAACTAGCGCGATGTATTCTCTTTCGGTGGTTTTATCTTCAAATTGTTTTGCCAAATGCGTCATTGCAATTTCGGTTTTGGCAATTACCAAAAGTCCTGAGGTGTCTTTATCAATTCGATGCACCAATCCTGGTCTTTCTGAGCTGTTTAAAGGCAAATTCTCAAAATGATAGGCCAAGGCATTCACCAGAGTTCCGGTGTAATTTCCGTGACCTGGATGCACTACAAAGTTGGGTGGTTTGTTTATCAACAATAAAGTATCGTCTTCATAAACAATATCCAACGGAATATTCTCTGGATCAACTCGGTTTTCAAACGGTGGATGCGCCAATAAAATACGAACCACATCAAGCGGTTTCACCTTATAATTGGATTTTACAGGAACATCATTTACATAAATATCGCCGTTGCTCGCCGCATTCTGAATTTTATTTCGGGTTGCATTTGGAATCATTAACATCAAATATTTGTCAATTCGCAAAAGTGCTTGACCTTTGGCAACCTCATATCTGTAATGTTCGTAAAGTTCTTCTTCTGGTTCTAAAACCTCGTTATTATTGTTCATTTGAAATGCTATCTATTTGAATTTCAGTATTTGGAACAGTGTCTAATTGACTTTCGTCAAATACTACTTTTCCGTCTCCAAGAACTAAATCTACTTTTGTATTTTTTAAAACCTTCTCTCCTGCTTTGATTTTCTTACCACCAATCCACATTTCAAGAACCATATCTTTTCCTAAATAAGGAACGTATTTTATAGAACCTTCTTGCAAACCGACCGCTTTTAATGTTGGAACGGCTTGACGGTAGGTTTTCTCAATTAAATCTGGAACCACTACCATTTTGAAAGTAGAAGCATTCAATTTGATGTAAATCGTTCTTCCGCCTTTTACCTTTGAGCCTGAAGTTGGTTCCTGTTCAACAACAGTCAACTTTGGAAAATCTGATCTATAATCAACAGTATCAATTATTTGATAATCTAAATCTAATTCGTCTAGCTTCTCTTCTACTTGCTCTGGATTTAGTTTACTCAAATTGGGAACTGTAATTTCATCGCCGTGATTGGTGATAAAAGTAATCCAATGAAAAAACAAATACGCAAGAACTGCCACAATTGCAAGTGCCGCTAAAAGTTGCGCTAAAAAGACACGACTTGTGATATATTTTCTGAAACTCATAAAATTAGTATTTGACGCAAAGATATAATTTTTAGTTTCAACAATTATGCTAAATTTGTATTGTATTAAAAATTAAAATCAATGAACGTAGCCGTTGTTATGGGTGGATATTCAGACGAATCTGTGATATCTTTAAGAAGTGGACAATTAATCTTAAACAATTTAGATAAATCAAAATATCAAGTATTTGAAGTTCACATACTTTTAAATAACTGGTATTGTTTAATCAACGGCACAAAATATCCTATTAATAAAGCAGATTTTTCTTTTACAAAAGACAATCAAACTATTACATTTGATGTGATTTCGAACACTATTCACGGAACTCCAGGCGAAGACGGACACATGCAAGCCTACTGGGAATTATTAGAAATTCCTTATACTGGATGTGGATTTTATCAATCTAGTTTGACTTTTAACAAACGTGATACACTTTCGGTTTTATCAAAATTTAATATTCCGAAAGCCCATTCTATTTATTTATCAAAGGGTGATACTATTGATGGAAAAGACGTTGCTCAAGAATTAGGATTACCATTCTTTGTAAAGCCCAATCAATCGGGAAGTTCACTCGGAGTTTCAAAAGTAAATTCGTTGGACGATTTTGATAAAGCTTTGGCCTTTGCCTTTGCAGAAGACAATGATATTTTAATTGAATCGTATCTTAAAGGACGAGAAGTTTCGGTTGGTGTTATCAAATATAAAGGTGAAACCAAAGTGATGGGAATCACCGAAATTTTATCTGAAAATGATTTCTTCGATTATGAAGCCAAATATTTAGGAAAATCTGAAGAAGTTACACCAGCCAATTTATCGGATGAAATTAAAAATAGTGTAGAAGAAACTGCTAAGAAAGTTTATGAAGCACTTGGAATGTCAGGATTTTCACGAACAGATTTTATTATCATGAACGATATTCCGCATTTCATAGAGATTAATACCAATCCAGGTTTATCACCGCAAAGTATTTTTCCGCAACAAGCTGCTTACTCCAACATGCCAATGAGTGATTTGTTGGATAACGAAATTAGTTTAGCTTTAAAGAGAAAAGTAATTTGGAAGAAATAAAAAATCCGTTGTCAGTTGTCAGTTGTCGGTTATCAGTTTACTCGCAATAGATAACAGATTTCGGATAACAGATTACAGATAACAGATTTCAGATAACAGATTTCAGATAACAGATTTCAGATAACAGATTACAGATTTCAGATTACAGATTTCAGATAACAGATTTCAGATAACAAACAACAGTTAACAGAGAACCGACAACTGAGAACTGAGAACTGACAACCGACAACCGACAACAGAAAACTGACAACAACTAACCAATGAAAAAAGCTATATTCCCAGGTTCATTTGATCCAATTACAAACGGTCACTACGACATAATTAAAAGAGGTATTTCACTATTTGATGAAGTAATTGTTGCAATTGGTATTAATGCCGAAAAAAAATACATGTTTTCACTTGAAGACCGAAAACGCTTTATCGAAGAAGCTTTTAAAGACGAACCAAAAGTAAAAGTAATCACTTACGAAGGTTTGACGATTGATTTATGTCGAAAAGAAAAAGCCGAATTCATCCTACGTGGATTACGCAATCCAGCCGATTTCGAATTTGAAAAAGCCATCGCACACACCAACAGAAGATTGTCTAAAATTGAAACTGTGTTTCTGTTAACCGCTGCAAAAACATCGTACATTTCGTCAAGTATTGTTCGTGATGTGCTTAGAAATGGTGGCGATTATACAGTTTTGGTTCCGGATTCTGTTAGAATATAAATATCAAAATAATTTCAAATTATAGCATTAAATTTCAGCCATGAAAAAAAAATACAACTTTTCACTACTTTTTCTTTTTATTATTTGCACTGCTTTTGGCCAAAATATTACTGGAAAAATAATCGATTCCAATACTGGCGAAATCATTTCTTATGCTAATATTGGTATTAACGAGAAAGAAAATAGTATTTCTAATGAAGAAGGCTATTTTACTTTATCCGAAAACGGTATTGATGATAAAACTTCACTAACCATTTCTTGCATTGGCTATGTTGTTCAAAAAATAACGGTTGAAGATTTAAAGAAAATGCAGAATATTGTAAAGCTAGCGCCTAGTATATTTGAACTAAACGAAGTTAGTGTCTCAAACAAAAAGCTAAGTCCTTATGATATTATGGCTAATGTTAAGGCAAATTTTAAAACGAATTATCCTTCTAGTTCTAAACCTAAAAAAGACCTAATTTTCTTTAGAGAAAGCAATAATTTTAAACCAAAAATTCTAGATGTAGAAATTGATAAATCAACTGGATTCTCTAAAGAAGCGCTTAAAGCAGCCAATGCTCAAATGGCATCCTTTACGTCAAAATTAAAGACAAATCCTCCAAAACATTTCATAGATTTCATTTGTAATAAATATTCTCATGTTACAAAAAAGGATGGTAAAAATCTTTATATATCCAAAATGGAAGTAATGAAAGCAACTAAATTAAAGGATGCTAATAATGCAGTTGCTTTAGACGATTTAGAAAAATCAACAACAGATATTGTATTAAAACACCTTGATTCTACAAAATATTACAGAGTAAAAAGTGGCCTTTTTGGTTCTAGAGATACTATTACTTTACGAAAAGATTATAATCAGAAAAAAAGTAAAAGTGCTAAAAATCAATTAACTGCAGCAAAAAGCAAGCTAGATGTTTTCACTTACTCCAATAGTATTTCAAATACTTCTAAATATGATTTTATTCATGCACCAGAAAATTATGAGTATAAATATGAAGGCGCTTCTTTTTCTGACCAAGAAGAACTTATTTATGAACTAAGTTTCAAACCGAAGAAAAGTAAAGCCAAGTACAAAGGAACACTTTACATTTCTGAATCGGATTTTGCTGTTATAAGAGCCGATTACAAATTGGAAGAAGGCAAAAAACTGAACAGTCTTAATTTAAAACTGCTACTAGGAGTAAAATCATCAGAAAACATTAGTAATGGAACTGTTATTTACAAAAAGAATACTATTGACAATGGCTACATTCTGCATTATGCAGCTCAAGAATCTGGAAGATACTTTTATTTAAACCGACCTTTGAAATTTATTGAATTAACATCTGGTGAAAAAGATATTTTTGACCTTGATTTAAAAGTAGAAGGAAATTCATTTGAAAAACAAGAGTATTTAAACATCAATCATTCTGAAAGCAACGAATTGGCTATAGAAAATATCAAAGAAAAAGATTTTAATTATCTACAAATCAAGAAATATGATCCAAAAATATGGAAGGATTATAGCGCAATTGAACCAACAGCAGAAATGAAACAATTTAAATCTGAAGATTAATCTTCTTAATTAACTAAGTGAAATTTAGCACAAAAGTTATACTGAAGCATGCTTACAAAAAGATAAAAATTGGAATTTTTATTGGGCAACACCAAGTCAAAATAATTTAATGACGTTGAGTGATGAAATCAAAGCAGAACTTACGCCACCAAAATAAAAAACTATTTTCTATTTAACAAAACCTGCAATCTGCTACCTACAACCTAAAACCTAAAACCTACTACCTAAAACCTACTCCTCCTTCTTAACAACCTTCCGAGCAACTTCAATTTTAAACTTTTTCCCTTTCATTTTTTCATCGCGAATGTTTCCTAAAAGTTCTTTTACTTTTTTAGATTTTACTGCGGCAAAC
>NZ_DQDX01000224.1:1771-5879 GCF_003525665.1 Flavobacterium sp. | reverse complement strand
TTTTACTGCGGCAAACGAGATGAAATCTTTGACTTCAATTAATCCTAAATCGCCTTTTTCTAGTTTTCCTTTTTGCGAAAAGAAACCTACGATGTCAATTTTGTTAAGTTTATTTTTCTTTCCACCGCTGATATAGATGGTTTGAAATTGTGGTGGTTTTGGCAATGTTGTAGCGTTTTCAACATTCAAAACTGCCATTCCATAATCTAAGTACTCCATTTTTTTCTCACTTTCGTGAGCAACAATATAGGCCGTTCCTGAAGCTAACATTCTAGCCGTTCGACCATTTCTATGGGTAAATTCGTCTTCTTTTAAAGGCAAATGATAATGAATTACGTGCTTCATTTCGGGAATATCCAATCCGCGTGCGGCTAAATCGGTGGTCATTAAATAACTCACACTTCCGTTTCTAAACTGAATTAACGCTCGTTCACGCTCGTCTTGATCCATTCCGCCATGATAATACGTAGCATAAATTCCTTTTTCGTTTAGTGTATCACTGATTCTTTCGGCAGCATCACGATGGTTGCAAAAAATAATCGCTGCTTCCGATTTTAACGAACATATTAAATTAAAAAGCGAATTGATTTTATCTTTTTCCTTAGAAACCACCATCTTCAATTCCAGATTAGAATTCTCTTCTTCTGTTGGAATAAAATCTAAAACCGTCGGATTTACAACTCGCGTGTATTTCGGAATTTCAATATCTGAAGTTGCCGAAACCAAAACGCGCTTGTTCAATTTAGACAATCTCGAAATGATAAAACTCATTTGCTCATGAAAACCCAATTGCAATGATTTGTCAAATTCATCCAGAATTAAAGTCTCAATTGTATCTAGTTTAAAAGTTTCTCTATCAATATGATCGGCTATTCTACCTGGAGTTCCAATTAAAACAGCTGGCGGATTTGATAAATTCTTAATTTCGGTATCAATAGAGTGTCCACCATAACAAACATTTACTTTGTAATCGGTTCCCATTTTCTTCCAAACTTGCTCAATTTGCAAACCTAATTCTCTTGATGGAACTAAAATCAAACATTGAACCGTATTGATTTCCGGTTGCAACATTTTAAAAATGGGCAATAAAAAAGCAAGCGTTTTTCCTGAACCTGTTGGCGAAAGCAATAAAACATTGGCATCATTCAAAATAGCATCTTGTGCCATTTCTTGCATTTCATTTAAGCTTTCAATACCTAAATTTAGAAGTAAATTGTTGGAATGTGGATTTTTATACATTTTGCAAAGGTAGGCATTTTTTTTAGTTGCGAGTTACGGGTTTCGAGTTGCGAGTTAACTACCGTGAAATTAAAATTGAAATTGAATTTTGAAGATGATTTTTGAAGTTGATTTTTTTCTTTACTTTTGAAACTACATAAAATAAAGCTATGCGTTTTTTAAAATTACTGATTGTCCTACTTTCAATTTCTTCTTTTAGTCAAAATAAGATCCTCTTACCTACTCCATTCGAAAAAGGAAACGGAAACCAATCGACAACTTATCAGGAATGTATTCAATATTATCAGGATTTGGATGCTACTTATGCTACGATTCAAATGGTTGAAAAAGGAAAAACCGATTCTGGTAAATCGTTGCATATTGTTATATTTTCAGAAAACAAAAACTTTGACGTCAATCAAAACAAAGCCATTGTTTTAGTTAATAACGGAATTCATCCCGGTGAACCTGACGGAATTGATGCTTCGATGATGCTAATGCGCGATTTAGCAACTGCCAAAATTAAAGTTCCTAAAAATACTATGGTTGTTGTAATTCCAGTGTATAATATTGACGGAATGCTAAATAGAAATACTTCTTCACGAGCCAATCAAAATGGTCCAGAAGAATATGGTTTTCGGGGAAATGCACGTAATTTTGACTTAAACCGAGATTTCATAAAATCGGATACTAAAAATTCTAGAAGTTTTCAAGAGTTGTTTAGAAGCATAAATCCCGATGTTTTCTTGGACAATCACGTTTCTAATGGTGCTGATTATCAATATACTTTTACTTGTATTGCAACCCAACACGAACGCCTTGGAACCAAACTGGGAAATTATTTCATCAACGAATTTTATCCTGGTATCGTACAAAGTATGAATCAGAAAAAGATTGATGTTGTACCGTATGTAAACGTTCACAGCACTACGCCAGATAAGGGTTTTGAGCAATTTACCGATACGCCAAGATACGCAACGGGTTACACAACTTTGTTCAATACATTAGGATTTGTTCCGGAAACGCACATGCTAAAATCGTTTAAAGAGCGTGTGAAAGTGACGTACGAATTTTTGGTAAGTGTCATTAATTACACTGATGCTAATTGGCAGAAAATAAAGAATATAAGAAGTGAAAGCTACAACGAATATGTAGCTGGAACCAAGTATCCAATGGATTGGACAATCGATTCTACCAAAGTTTCATACATTGATTTCAAAGGATTTGAAGGCAAAAACAAACCAAGTGACGTTTCGGGAAAAGACCGATTGTTTTACGACCGAACCAAACCATTTACTAAAAAGATTCCGTTTTATGGAAATTACAAACCTTCTAAATTTGTATCTGTTCCAAAAGCGTATGTGATTCCGCAATCGCAATGGCAAGTTATTGATTTGTTGAAATTGAATAAAATAGAATTTAAACAACTACAAAACGACACCATAATTGAAGTCGAATCGTATAAAATTGATAGTTATCAAACGTCTAAATCGCCTTATGAAGGACATTACGGCCATTACAACACCAAAGTTTCGAAGAAAACAGAAAAGCTAAAATTTATAGCAGGCGATTATGTGTTTTCTACAAAACAACCAGCCGTAAAATATCTATTGGAAACCTTAGAACCTGAAGCAGTGGATTCTTATTTCAATTGGAATTTCTTTGATGCTATTCTGCAACAAAAAGAATATTTCTCTTCTTATGTTTTTGAAGAGGTTGCTAAAGATTTATTGGATAAAAATCCGACGCTAAAATCGGAATTTGATGCTAAGAAACAATCCGATAGAGCCTTTGCAGATAGTGGTTCAGCACAATTGGATTGGATTTACAAACATTCTGATTATTACGAGAAATCGCATTTGCAATATCCTGTTTATAGAATAATAAAATAAAGTATCATGAAAAAAACACCTCTTTTAGTACTGATGACAATCGTTGTATTGTTAACATCCAATGTCGCTTTGGCAGCAACAGACCATTACAGAAATAACTACATCACCAATGGAATTACTTTTGGAACAGCCTTAGCCATTGCAATTTCTTACACACACAATAGATCCATTCTTTGGGCTATAATTCATGGAATATTTGGATGGTTGTACGTGATTTACTTCTTTTTCACAAGAACTAAAGAACCATTCTAGCATTTTTATAAAACTATCGCAACATCTTTTCTTCTTCAAATAACAATTTGATATTCTCGTAAGAATTGTTCAAAGCTTGTTTGATTTCCGACGGATTTAACCACGCTACTTTTTCGATGCCTTCATTGGCTTGCGGAATTGGAGTGCCTTCAAAATTGGTGGTCATTTCAAACCAGTGCGTGATTTTTAGACGATACGTTCCGTTGCGCTTAAAAACGTGATAGGTTTTTTGCAGTTTTCTTGTTATTTTAAGTCCGGTTACACCAGTTTCTTCCTCTACTTCACGTAAAGAGGTTTCTTCTATTTCTTCTCCTCGTTCGGTGCCACCTTTCGGCAAATCCCATTTTCCGTTTCTGAAAATGAACAAAACGTCGCCGTTTTTGTTGTACACCAATCCGCCACCAGCTTTTTTAACTGGTATTTTTTCTTTCACCTTTTTGAGAATCTCCTTTTCATCGGGATAATACAAATACGCTTTAGAAATTTTATTATTGAACATTTTAATAATAAGTTGCTCAATATCAATACTTTCAAGCAAAAACAACTGAAAGTCGGTTTCCTTTGCGACTTCATTTGTCAAAAAAAGTGGTTTGTCGTTCACAAAAACTTTATACATTTGTACTATGATTTATAATAAAGATACAGCCGAAAAAACAGCCGAATTGCTTTTACAAATTAATGCAATTAAATTGAATCCGTCAAATCCTTTTAAGTGGGCTTCGGGTTGGAATTCACCTATTTATTCG
>NZ_DQDX01000224.1:1120-1729 GCF_003525665.1 Flavobacterium sp. | reverse complement strand
TCACCTATTTATTGTGATAACCGACTAACGCTCTCATTTCCAGCGATAAGAAATTACATCCGTGATGAATTTTCTAAACAAATAGAGGAAATTTATGGCAAACCCGATGTTATTGCAGGTGTTGCAACCGGCGCAATTGGCATTGGCATACTTGTTGCAGAAGTACTCGGACTACCATTTGTGTACGTTAGACCCGAAGCAAAGAAGCACGGAAGACAAAACCAAGTGGAAGGTTTTTTACAAAAAGGACAAAATGTTGTGGTTGTAGAAGACTTAATTAGTACAGGAAATAGTAGTTTAATGGCCGTAGAAGCTTTGAAAGCAGCTGGAGCCAATGTAAAAGGAATGATTGCTATCTTCACGTACGGATTTGATGTTGCCGAAGAGAACTTTAAGAACGCTGGCGTGACTTTAAATACATTAAGTAACTACGAACACCTTTTAGATCTTGCTGTAGAAAAGCAATACATAACAGAAACAGAACAAAAGACATTACAAGAATGGAGAAAAAGTCCTTCTACTTGGAGTGTGTAAACAGTTTTTAGTTCTTGGTTTGTTGTTTCTAATTTCAATAGAACAATAAACCCTAAACAATAAACAACAAACAAT
>NZ_DQDX01000224.1:0-1020 GCF_003525665.1 Flavobacterium sp. | reverse complement strand
TAAACAATAAACAACAAACAATAAAACATGAATTTAGAAAGCCCAAAAGTAACAGTAGCCAAATCAGCGGAGTATTTATATACTGCTTTATCTGATGTGAAGAATTTTGAGAAGTTGATGCCTGAGAATATTGCTAAGTTTGAAGTTCTTGGTGATGACATATTCAACTTTGGATTGAAAGGTATGCCAGAAATCAAATTGAGATTGAAAGAAGGAGTTCCGCATTCTAAAGTGAATCTTGCGGCTGCTAGTGATAAACTTCCGTTTACATTGGTTGCTTCTATTGATGCTATTTCTGATGCTTCTAGTGAAGTAAAACTAGACTTTGCCGGTGATTTTAACCCAATGATGGCCATGATGATTAAAGGTCCGATTACTAAGTTTATTGAGACTTTAGCAGAAAACATGCACAAATTATAATTTAAGATATTTTCGACAAAATAATAAACCTTCTTCAGTAATGTTGAAGGTTTTTTAATAAACAATTGCTCATACAAACGCATAATTCATGGATATAGTTACTTATACAAAAGACATTCCTTTGTTTAAAAAAATACTTGGCTTCTTTTTTCTAGCTCTTAGTTTATATTCATTACTTTCTTTTAGTCTATTATTTGGAACTATTTTTTTAGTGATAGGAATCAATTTATTACTAACCGAAGGTTCTGAAATCAATCTTAAAACAAATACCTATAGGAATATAAAGTCACTATTTGGATTTCGTTTTGGAAAGTGGATGCCTTGTCCAGAGTTTGAATATGTTTCGGTATTTAAAACAAAAGAAAATCAAACCATTCGTGTGATAACTGCTGAAACTACGCTTCAAAATGATATTATTTTACTTAATTTGTTTTATAAAGGAAATAAGCACATCACTTTTTATAAAACTCAAAATAGAGCCGATGCCTTCAAAATGGCGGAAGAATTCAAATCAATATTCAAAATTGATATTTTAGACGCGACAGAAAGCGAAAAGAAATGGTTGTAAATTGATTGCTATGACTAGTCCTAAATAATCGA
>NZ_DQDX01000222.1 GCF_003525665.1 Flavobacterium sp. | reverse complement strand
TATGACGTTTTGCAAAAAGTAGTTCTTTATAACAGTTTCTAAAGCATTGGTTGTTTTTCCCATTGCAGAAATAACTACCAATACATCTTCATGACCTACTTTTTGCAAAACGTCATATACGTTTTTTACACCATCGGCATCTTTTACTGATGCACCACCAAATTTAAAGATTTTCATAATTAATTAAATTCCAAAGTTATTTAAATTCCAAATTCCAATTGTGATTTTTAACGGTTTACGTTTTGGAATTTGGGATTTTATTTTTTTATTTTTTGCTTTTCAAATTCAATAAAAAATTTGAAATAGCTGTTTCATCCATTTGAACAACAGCCCAATCATCTAAGATTTTAGCACCACTTTTTTCATAGAATTCAATTGCTGGCGTATTCCAGTCGAGTACATTCCATTCAACTCTTCTGACATTGTCACGTTTTCCTTGGGCTATGATTTCGCTGTAAAGTGCAAATCCTGCTCCAGTTCCGCGTTTTTCTTCTTTTACAATTAAATCTTCTAGGTGAATTGTTCTTCCTTTCCAGGTAGAATATCGGTAATAATAAAGTGCAGTACCAATAATTTGATTGTCAACCTCTGCTACAAATGTATGAAACAAAGGTGATTCTCCAAAACCGTCACGAAGTAAATCATCAACTGTTATTACTACGGCATTTGGTTCTTTTTCAAAAATAGCTAATTCCTTTATAAGATTTAAAACCGCTGGCATGTCGCTTTGAGTTCCTTTACGTATGATCATTTGAAAAAATTTATTTTCCAAAAATACAAATTGCTATGGCAATACACAAAAAAAACAAATTCCAAATTCTAACTGCAACATTGGAATTTGGAATTTTATTATTTGAATTTATTAAATTTATTTTTTCTTTTTAACCACTTTTTTCTTGGCAGGCGCTTTTGTTACAGTTGCTCTATTGTTGATGGTTTTTTGAGTGTATGCTTTGTATAATCCATCCTTCACAGCTCTTTTTTTAGCGTTTTCAGCTCTGTCTTTTGGATCAGGATGCGAACTCATCATTTTAGTTAAAAAATCTGCAGATGTTCCGCCACTTTGAGCGGCTAAAAGTGCAAATGCCGATTCTACTGCATTCACATCATAACCGTGTTTTTTCATGAAATTATAAGAGAAGGTATCAGCTTCGGTTTCTTGTTTTCTGCTGTGTTTACTATCGACCATTGCGCTTCCTAATTGACCTAATTGGCTGTCTGTAAGTTTAGCAATTTTATCTGATTGAGAAGAAACAGCTCCAATTAAAGCGTCTTTTCTTAAAGCTGCTTTCATACCATCTTTGGTATCTTCGTTGGCAACGTGACCAATTTCGTGACCAATTACTGCAAGCAGTTGATTATCGTCCATAATGTCCATTAAGCCTGAGTAAACTCTTACACTTCCATCGGCAGTTGCAAAGGCGTTGATGTCTTTAGTTAAATAAACTTTATAGTTTAATGCCAATCCGTTTTCAGAAGCATGTTTGCCAAAAATTCTATTTAAACGCAATGTATATCCATCTTTTGCATCGGCAACTTTATTTTCTTTATCCATTTTATCAACTGCTTCTTTGGATAGTTTTGCAGCATCTTCATTAGAAAATGTAAAACTTGCCACACCACTTTGTAACGCACCAAGCGCTTTTTCGCCAAGATTTATTTGAGCATTAGCATTGGAAAATCCAATTATCGATAAACAAAAGGCTATAGATTTAAAATTTAATTTCATGATTTTAATTTTTTTATTCATTGGCAAAGATAAAGTAAGTTATATTAAAAACTTGTAGTATAAATTACTCATCTTTTGAGAAAAAATACGATATTTGCAAAAATAACTACAACGATTTCGTTAATGGAAACACGCAATACTACATTAGGTGAATTTATCATTGAGAACCAAAATGCCTTTCAATACTCTTCTGGTGAATTATCAAGAATTATAAACTCTATTCGACTTGCAGCCAAAGTTGTGAATTACAAAGTAAATAAAGCTGGATTAGTGGATATAGTTGGAGCTGCCGGAGAACAAAACATTCAAGGCGAAGATCAACAAAAACTTGATGTTTATGCTAATGAAGTTTTTATTCAAACCTTAATTAATAGAGAAATTGTTTGCGGAATTGCATCTGAAGAAAATGATGATTTTATTACTGTTGCAGGTTCTGATGAAAATCATAATAATAAATATGTTGTTTTAATGGATCCATTGGATGGTTCTTCTAATATTGATGTGAATGTTTCTGTAGGAACAATTTTCTCGGTTTTTAGACGTGTTACGCCAATTGGAACTCCAGTTCAAAGCGAAGATTTTCTTCAAAAAGGAGTGAATCAAGTTGCTGCAGGTTATGTAATTTATGGAACATCGACTATGTTGGTTTACACAACAGGTCATGGTGTGAATGGTTTTACATTAAATCCGGCGATTGGAACTTTCTACCTTTCACATCCAAACATGCAATTTTCTAAAGACGGAAATATCTATTCTATAAACGAAGGAAATTATGTTCATTTTCCGCAAGGCGTTAAAGATTATATCAAATATTGTCAGCTAGAAGAAGGCGATCGTCCTTATACTTCAAGATATATTGGAAGCTTAGTTTCTGACATTCATAGAAACATGATTAAAGGCGGAATTTATATTTATCCTACAAGTTCTAAAGCTCCAAATGGTAAACTTAGACTTCTATACGAATGCAATCCGATGGCTTTTATTGCCGAACAAGCAGGAGGAAAGGCATCAGATGGATTCAATAGAATTATGGAAATTGAACCAACAGAATTGCACCAACGCGTTCCGTTTTTCTGCGGAAGCTACAACATGGTAGAGAAAGCAGAAGAGTTTATGAAAGCTACATTAGTATAGAATAAACGGTATAATTTCACAAACAAGTGAAAAGTAGTGATTTTGAAAGAAAAATTATTAAATTTGTAAATATTTTTCAAAAAAACTACCTATTTTATATGTCAAAAAATCAATCAAAAGAAACTGAAGTTGCAGCAGTAAATCCGCTTGAATCTGCTCAAAGATTGGAAGCTATCAAAAACCTGATTTTTGGTGAAAATATTCAGCAAATAGATCAGGAATTTCAGGCTATTAAAAATCACATTGAAAAAAGAAAAGAAGAATTAGAAGATTTCATTGCAGAAACTCGCAAAGAGTTGAACAGCACTATCGATAATTTAGCTACCGATTTAAACATTAGAATTACTGATTTAGAAAACAGTATGAATGACAAAACGGATGAATTGAACCACAAAAAAGTCGATAGAAATTTACTTGGAACACTTCTAGTTTCTATGGGTGAAAAGATAATGAAGGACTAATTCATTATTATGACTGATTCAGAGAAATTAATTAAGCTCAAAGAACTTCTTCTTAATGAGGACAGAGATTTTGCGCAAAATATTCTACAAAAATTAGATTCTCTTGAAGATACTATCAATACACCCGACAAACTTTCGGAAAAAGTAGATGGTATTATCAATAAAAAATTAGACGCCTACACGGAGGAAATTCCCGAAAAACTTGGACCAACAATTACCAAAGCATTATCCTCTGAAATTAAAAATTCACAAGATAAAGTGGTCGAAATTTTGTTTCCAATTATTGGTAAAATGATAAAAAAATACATTCAACAAGAGATGAAAGTCTTGTCGGATAACATTAATTATCAAATTCAGAGAACACTTTCCTACAAAGCAATAAAGCGAAAAGTCTTATCGAAATTTACAGGAGTTTCTGAACAAGATATGATCATTGCCGAACTTAATGAACCTAAAATTGAACAAGTTTTTGTGATTGAAAAAGGTTCAGGAATCATCATTTCAAGTAGTTCTAAACAAGAAAGTATCGATGAAGATATGATTGCCGGAATGTTAACCGCAATTAAAAGTTTCGTTGAAGATGCTTTCAAAAAAGACCAACAAAGTTTAGAATCAATTCAATACGAATTGTTTGAAATTCATATTCAAAATTTTACTACTTATTATTTTGCAGTTGTAATTTCAGGCGGATTTAATACTACTTTTAAAAATAAGATAGAAAATAAATTGTTCGATATAGCTTCTTACATTAATACAGATGCTATTGATAAAGAGCAAATTACAATAAAATTAACTGAATTTATAAATGAATAGTTCGAAAAAAGTTGTTTTAGTAGGACATTTTGGTGTTGGAAAATCTTCCTTGATGCGAAGATATGTTCAAAACACGTTTTCTGATAATTATATTGTTACTATTGGTGTTCATATTCTCAAAAAAGAAATCAAAATTGACGAAGAAGATCTAACTTTAATCATTTGGGATATTGAAGGGAAAGATGATATCCAAAAGGTGCGCTCGTCTTATCTTCTGGGAACTTCAGGGTTTATTTATGTTATAGATCCAACGCGAATACAAACCTATGAACGCTATAACGAAGAAGTAGATTTTTTAAAAACAACGTATCCTACAGCTAAAATAGTTTCGGTTTCAAATAAATCTGATTTAATTGATATCGAAAAATTTAAAAGCATATTGAAAGAAAAAAACATTTCAATTGACTACTTTGCAAGTGCCAAAGAAGGAATTGAAGTTGAAAATTTGTTTCAAACAATTGGACTCAAAATGGTAAAAAATGTTTGAGCAAATTAGAAATAAATACCTCTATAATAAAACTCAAATTGTAGTTTTAGATAAGAAAGGAATTGTTTTGCAATCCGATGATTTGCTTTTTACTCTTCAGAAACAAACTTTAATTTCTGATTTTCATCCTTTTTTCGAAACGATTATTTCTTTGATTGATTTAGAATACAACGAGTTTACATTTAGCTGTATTCATATAGGTTATCAAGGCGTTGAAAAAACTATTGACATCATTTTCAATTCGGGCTCAAATATTGAAAATCCATTTTTGATTTTTGTTGATTTTACAGAACACTACAATAATTTCCAAAGTATAGCTCAAGAAAAAAATGAATCTGTTCTAAGTTTTCATTTGGCCGAAATAAAAAACCAACAATTACAATCTGAGAAAAATTTTAAAAATAAATTCTTGGCAAATGTTAGTCATGATTTAGTAACTCCAATGTGGGGTTTTAAAGTTTTCTTAAGTTATTTAGAAAAAACAGAGCTTACAGAATCACAATTAGAGTATGTCAACTTATTAAAAGACACCAATAATCATATTACCCATTTAGTTCAAGATTTGATAGATTTAGCAAAAATCGAATCAGGGCAAATGAAAGTTGTGAACGAAAAATTTAGTTTGAGTGAAGGAATTAAGAGTTTAATTGCAGTTATTAAACCTAAAGTTGAAGAAAAAAACTTAGAATTTAAAGTTGCTATTGAAGACAATATAACTGATGAATTAATTGGTGACAAAATTCGATTAAATCAAATTCTAATCAATCTTTTAGATAATTCTATTAAGTTTACTAAAAAAGGGACCATTACCTTCGAGATAAATGTAAAAGATAGCGATTCCGATTTTTTAACACTTCAATTTCTTGTAAAAGATACTGGAATAGGAATGGTTGTAGCTCAAAAATCAGATGTTTTTCAAAGTTTTAAAAAGCTACACAATTCTAAAAAAATTGAAGGTTTAGGTCTAGGATTGTCAATTGTTTCTACATTAGTTGAACTTATGGATGGACAAATTGATTATCAAACAAAAGAAGGTGAAGGAACTACTTTTGAATTGGTTATACCTTTCGAAATCGCCCAATAAAAAAAGCCCTGATTTCTCAAGACTTTCTATTGTAATTTTTTTTGAAAATTATTTATTCATGTGTGTCATTTCGTAAACAAATGTATCAGAATCTACATTCAACATCAATAAAGACAATGCTTTATCAACAATGAAAGGTACGTTTCCTGGTGTAAATCCAAGTGCAAGAGCAAACTTTGTTAAAATCTCTTTTTGTTTTGGCCCAAGTACGTGATCTACATAAACCATTCTAGATAAATCATACAAACGCTCTAAACGTTGTGCATGTAAATAAGGTGGATTGATAGGGTATTTTAAAGGGTTTTCTAGAATTTCTTCATATTCAGCAGCCGAAATTTCTAATCGTACCGCAAGTTTATCTAAAAATTCTTTTTCTTCTACACTCATATCACCATCGGCAATGGCAACACGAACAATAGCCGAAAAATGACCTTTATTTCTACTTTTAAATTCGCTATCAAATAAATCTGAAAATGACATAATTATATTGGTTTTATTCTGCAAAGATAATTTTATTTCTGCAAAAAAGGAAAATGTTTTCGTCGAATTAACGTTATTCTTTTTAATCAAATTCAAAATAAATTGTAAGTTTACAATCCCAAACAATTTTTAGTTCGTCAGTTCTACTTTAAAAACAAAAAACTATGTCAGAATTTTGGATTTATTTCAAAATTGGTCTCAACCATGTTTTAGATATTAACGGTTATGACCATGTATTATTTTTAATCGCATTAACCGTTCCTTACGCCTTTAAAGACTGGAGCAGAGTTCTTATTTTAGTTACCATTTTCACAATTGGTCATACATTAGCATTGATGCTTTCGGTATTTAATATCGTAACCGTTCAAGCCAATATTGTCGAATTTCTTATTCCAATAACAATTCTCATAACAGCGTTTTTTAATCTGTTCACAGCCGGAAAATCATCCAAACAAGAAAGTATCACGTTTGTTGGAGCTGTAACTTTATTCTTCGGAATCATCCACGGATTAGGTTTTTCCAATTATTTTAAAGAAATTTTACCAGGAAAACCAACCGATAAACTCGTTCCGTTATTAGAATTTGCACTTGGTATTGAAGCCGCGCAAATCATCGTTGTACTTGCCGTTTTAGTGCTGTCGTTCATCGTGCAAACGCTCTTTAGGTTCAACAAACGCGATTTTACATTAGTCATGTCGGCATTCGTAATTGGCGTGGTAATTCCGTTAATAATCGATAGTCCAATCTGGAAAAGATAATTTTTATCAATTCTTTTCTTAAGGAGCGAATCAGTAGTTATCTTTGTAATCCATGTTCCTGCTTTCCGCACTACAAGGTAGATGCTGCAATCAGGGCTAGATTAATATCCATTTGAAGAGAGTTCAAAATTTTTAAGAAAATACTTTGTGCCTTCGCGCCTTAGTGGCAAAAAAACATGAAAGAAAAAAAACAAAATAAATACGACAAAGCCTATTTAAGAATCGCATCCGAATGGAGTAAACTTTCCTATTGCAAACGAAAACAAGTTGGCGCAATAATTGTAAGAGACAGAATGATAATATCCGATGGTTACAATGGTACGCCATCTGGATTTGAAAACTGTTGCGAAGATGATGAAGGTTTAACGCAATGGTATGTGCTTCATGCCGAGGCAAACGCCATACTTAAAGTAGCACGTTCTACACAATCGTGTGAGAATGCAACACTTTATATCACGCTTTCGCCATGTAAAGAATGCAGTAAGTTAATTCATCAATCGGGAATCAAAAGAGTAGTTTACAAAGAAGGATACAAAGATATGTCGGGCATTGATTTTTTAATAAAGGCCGGAATCGAAGTCGACAAAATTGAAGATTTAGAATAAAATCCTTTATAAAAATAATAGGATATGTTTAACGTTTTTGCATTAAAAACGTTCGTACTTTTGAGTAGTTATGTACAACAATAAATGAAAATAGATAAAGCATATATTCCGTTACTTTTTTTCTCGTGTGTTGCGATAGGAATTGTCATTGGCGGACTACTAAATTTTCCAACAGCAACCGCTTCTTTATCTAAAAACGACTATAAATCAAAACTCAATAAACTCATTAATTTCATTGATAGTGAATATGTTGATGATGTAAAAACCGATTCAATTGTTGACTTAACGGTTAATAATATTCTTGCCAATTTAGATCCGCATTCGGTTTACGTTCCATCTTCAGAGCAAGTTGCCGTTGCCGAAAGCATGAAAGGTGACTTCGTAGGCATTGGAGTAAATTTCTATAACTATAACGATACCATTGCAGTAATAAAACCAATCGCAAATGGTCCGGCTGAAAAAGCTGGAATTCTGGAAGGCGACCGAATTCTGTATGCCGATAATTTCAAATTATTTGGTAAACAAATTAAAAATGAAGTGCTGTACAGCAAATTAAAAGGCGAGAAAGATTCAGAAGTTACACTTACAATCTACCGAAAATCAGAAAAAAGAAAGTTTAAAATAAAAGTAAAACGCGATGTTATTCCCATAAAAAGTGTTGATGTAGCAATTATGCTAAATAAAAATACGGGTTACATTAAAATCAATCGTTTTGCCGAAACTACAGGTTATGAATTCCGTAAAGCTTTATCCAACCTTAAAATAGAAGGTGTAAATTCATTGATTATTGATTTAAGAGAAAATGGTGGCGGATTTATGGAAATGGCTGTTGAGGTTGCCGATGAATTGCTAAAGGATAAAGAACTTATAGTTTTTACAAAAAACAAAAAAGGAAGTATAGAAAAAACATTTGCCACCAATAAAGGCGATTTCGAAACTGGAAAAGTAGCTATTTTAATTGATGAAAATTCGGCTTCAGCAAGTGAGATTTTAGCCGGAGCAATTCAAGATAACGACAGAGGTTTAGTTTTTGGACGACGTTCTTTTGGAAAAGGTTTAGTACAACGCGAAATGAATTTTGACGACGGTTCTGCAGTGCGTTTAACCATCGCAAGATATTACACACCAAGCGGAAGATCCATTCAAAAACCATACGTAAAAGGCGATGCCGAAGATTATTACAAAGAATCGGAAGACCGATTTACAAGCGGAGAATTATATGAAAAAGACAAAATAAAAATTGCCGATTCGTTAAAATTCAAAACCAAAAAAGGACGCACAGTTTATGGCGGCGGCGGAATTACACCAGATATTTTCGTTCCTCTAGAAGTAGCGCATGGAGAAGAAAGTTTAGAATATATTTTACAAACAGGTATTGTTGGTCAGTTTGTTTTCGAACAGTTAGACAAAAATAGAGATCAGTTTAAAGGAATGAGTTTCTTGCATTTCTTAACTAAAATAGACAGCGATTCGTATGTAAATTCATTCGAAAAGTTTCTGGCAAAATCAGGTTTAGAAATGAGTTTGACCAAAAATAAAGCGCTTGTAGGTCGCTATATAACAGCAGAATTCTCTAGACAATTATTTGGTGAAGACGAATACTACCAAATTGTGTTGAAAGAGGATAAAATGGTTAAAAAAGTACTAGAAAAACAATAAAATTTATGGATACAATTTTTAAAGATTTTAGCTTTCCCTTATTTCTATGGCAATTGATAAACATTGTAGCAATTATTGCCATAATTTATTTAATAGTAAAACTAATAAAGAAGTATAGGTAATTTAAAATCATTTCTTAATCGAGTCATGTGCTTGACTAGAAATTCCATTATTCCATAGCGTCAAGATATCCGTTGCAACCGCAGCGCCACTTCCGGCAGCAATAGCAAGTTGGCTTCTGTGTCCAGCAAGTGTTCCAATTACATAAATTCCGTCGGCAACTTTGTGGTCATCATTTATCAATTGAATACGTTGTTTTTCGGCAATTGCTTTTTTGTGTGGTTCAACAAAGTGCATCAAACCTTCAATAGCAAACATATTCGACGATCCAATTCCAACAACAATATTCTTAGTTTGGTACGAATTTTTATTCGTTACCACAGTAAAATCTGGAAATGCACCTTCAATTTTTAAAACTTTCTCCTGTTCAATTTGTGCAACATGAGGATATAAATTGTGAAGTTGCTCAACGCTTTCTGTCAATAACTCTGAACCTAGTTTTCCTGCTGGAATTCCGTAAGCGTTATTAAAAATAGCATCTTGAAGTGATGAGGTTTTTTGGTGTGCAATAATTCCGATTTTTTTATCTTGAGCAAATAGTTTGTTCTTAGCCGAACCTAAAACCAATGCACAAGAAACGCCAGAAACACCGCCGCCAATAATTAAAACGTCAAACATAATTTTTAAAATTAAAAAAATTAAACTCCAAATTCCAAACACAACCAAAAAATTGGAATTTGGACACGAGTGTTAGCGAACTGGCGTAGCAATTTAAAAATTGGAATTTATAGTAGTTATTGATTTTTTAATTTCTCTTCAATTTTTTTAGACATTTTGAAGATTAAAAGAATAAATACAGCACAAAAAGCAGCAGCTATTCCAACCAAAGCAACAACGCTTTCGCCTTCAAATGGATGATTATAATCCAGTAATGTGAAGTTGAAGATAATTAATCCAATAGCTAGGAAAATTAATATGGTAGTGAAAATTTTCATTGTAAATAATTTGAAACAAAAGTAGTAAAAATTGGTTTAAACAAACAATCCTTTAACATTAGCTGCAAATAATTTAACAGCAATTGCAAGTAGTACAACACCAAAGGTTTTTCTAATAACACCAAGTCCGTTTTGACCTAACATTTTTTCAATTTTAGAAGACGATTTTAGAACAATATAAACCAAAATTATATTTAAAATTATGGCAATGATAATATTCGCTGCAGCAAATTGAGATCGAAGTGAAAGCAACGTAGTCATCGTTCCAGCTCCAGCAATTAAAGGAAACGCAAGCGGTACAATTGATGCCGAACTCGCTTCTTCTTCCTTATAAATTCTAATTCCAAGAATCATTTCTAATGCTAGAAAGAATAACACAAACGAACCTGCAACTGCAAATGAGTTTACGTCAATTCCAATAAGTTTCAGTAATTCTTCTCCTACAAAAAGAAAAACTATCATAATAATTCCAGCAGTAACCGATGCTTTTTCCGATTCGATATGACCAAATTTTTGTCGCAAATCAACCACAATCGGAATAGTTCCAACGATATCAATTACGGCAAAAAGTACCATACTAATTGTAGCTATTTCTTTAATATCCATTCCAAACATAACGCTTTCAAATTTTTTGCAAAGGTATTGTTTAAAAAAAGGTATAATTCTAAAGGATACGTTAATTTTCAGATGATTAAACGTTACTATAAAAACATAAAAATCCGTTGTATCTTTGCATTCAATTTTAGTGTCAAAAAAAAATGTTTCAATTAGGAAAAACCATAGTTTCAGAAGATATATTAGAAAAAGATTTCGTTTGCAATCTTTCGGCTTGTCACGGCGCATGTTGTGTTGATGGCGATGCTGGCGCGCCTTTGAGCGAAGAAGAAACTAAAATTCTTGAAGAAATTTATCCTAAAGTAAAACCATTTTTAAGAAAAGAAGGCATCGAAGCCATCGAGCGTTTAGGTACTTGGGTAAAAGGAACCGATCAAGATCTTGAAACGCCATTAATAGACAATAAAGATTGCGCTTACGTAATTTTTGACGGAAAAACCGCACTTTGTGGAATCGAACAAGCCTACAATCAAGGAATAATTTCTTGGAAGAAACCAGTTTCGTGTCACTTATATCCAATTCGTGTAAAAGATTTCACCGAATTTGCAGCAGTAAATTATGATAAATGGGATATTTGTGACGATGCTTGTTCGTTAGGAAAAGAACTTCAAGTGCCAGTTTACAAATTCGTTAAAGAAGCATTAATTAGAAAGTTCGGCGAAGATTGGTACATGGAATTAGAAAAAGTAGCCGAAGATTTAAAGAGTGGGAAGTAATTTATTCTTTTAAATTAGATGCTATCCAGCTTTTAATTTCTTCATATTTATAATCTCCTTTACTTGCGGCAATAACAAATTTGTATTTTTCTTCTTGAGAAGCAGCAATATCTAATTTAAATTCTAATAGAATCAAACGCATAAAAGTATATGCTGTTCTTTTATTTCCATCAATAAAAGGATGATTGATTACTATACTTTCCATAATTGCAGCGGCTTTTTCTATTGGACTTGAATATAAATCGGCGCCATCAAAAGTTGCAAATGTTCGTGCTAAAGCAGATTCCAATAATCCCATATCTCGGATTCCTTTTGCTCCTCCAAATTTATCAATTAAGATATTATGAATTATTTCGACTTCTTTAATTGAAATCATTGTGCTAATTTGTGAAGTAAATCGTTGTCTTCAGAAAGTATTTTATTGAAATTAGCAGTTAGCATACTATTTGAAGTTTCATTAGATTGAACCTCTTTGAGTAAATTCAAAATATCCACAAGAAATTTCTCTGGAACTTGATCCAAAACTTTAGTAATTTCTTTTTTAATTTCTACGCTAGACATAAATCAAAGATACAAATTAATTTATAGATTTAAAATTCACATATAAAATTTTCAATTGCTCTGAAAATTTGTTGGGAATTCGGGAGTCGAACCAAATATTTAAT
>NZ_DQDX01000223.1:21782-26736 GCF_003525665.1 Flavobacterium sp. | reverse complement strand
TAACTGACTTTACTAATGCTAGTTTTGATTTATTGATTAGTTATTATGACATAGAAAAAGCGCCACTAATTCTAGTTACAAATCTATCGAAAGCCAATTTTAAAGTAGGATTTGCAAGTGTCGATAAACGATTAAATCATTTTATGATTGATACAAATGCAGAAAACTACAAGGTTTTTATTGAGGAATTATTCAAATATTTAAAAATATTAAACAAACTATAAACATGCAATCATTAATTGGAACCGGCGTTGCACTGGTTACACCATTCAAAAAAGATTTTTCTGTAGATACAGAAGCATTAACTCGAATTGTAAATTTTCAAATCGATAACGGAATTGATTATCTTGTAGTTCTTGGTACAACTGCCGAAAACGCAACACTTTCGCAAGACGAAAAAGAAGTGGTAATTAATACTGTAATTGAAGCAAATAATAGTCGATTACCACTAGTTCTTGGAGTTGGAGGAAATAATACGCATGAGGTTGTCAATGAATTAAAAACTAGAGATTTATCTAAATTTGTTGCTGTTCTTTCGGTTTCTCCATATTATAATAAACCAACGCAAGAAGGAATTTATAGACATTTTGAAGCTATTGCAAATGCGTCTCCGTTGCCAATAATTTTGTACAATGTTCCAGGAAGAACTTCAAGCAATATGTTGCCTTCAACAGTTATTCGTTTAGCTGATGATTTTAAAAACATTGTTGCTATTAAAGAAGCTGCTGGCGATATTGTTCAAGCTATGAAGTTAATTCAAAATAAACCCGATGGTTTTCACGTTATCTCTGGAGACGATATGATTACTTTACCGATGGTTTTAGCTGGTGGAAGCGGAGTGATTTCTGTAATTGGAGAAGGTTTTCCTAGACAATTTTCAGATATGGTTCGTCTTGGATTGCAAAGAAAAGTTGATGAAGCATATAAATTACATTATTTGTTGGCAGAATCAATCGACATGATTTTTGAACAAGGAAATCCTGCAGGAATTAAGGAAGTGCATAAAACACTAGGACTTTCAGAGAATACTGTTCGTTTGCCACTTGTAAATGTTGATGAAAATTTAGCAAAAAGACTTTCAGATTTTACTAAAAAGTTGTAAAAAATAGCAACTAAAAAAAATATTTTATTGTATCTAATTATTAACTAATTTTGCAGTTCGTTTTTAAAGAAAATAAAATCGATTACGAGCACCGATAAATTAAAATGAGAAAAATAATATCAATCATCATTCTAGTTCTTTTTGTATCATCATGTAATGAATATCAAAAAGCTTTAAAAACAGAAGATGTAGCTGTAAAATTGGAAACAGCAACCAAATTATACGAAAAAGGGAAATATTTTAAAGCAATTACATTGTTTGAACAAATTGCTCCAGCATACAAAGGTAAACCACAAGCAGAAAAATTATTTTACATGCATTCAATGTCATACTATAAAAATAAGCAATATGGTTTGTCTGCGTATCATTTTGAAAGCTTTGTTTCTAGTTATCCAAAAAGTGAAAAATTAGAAGAGTCTGCTTTTTTAGCTGCAAAAAGTTATTCAATGCAGTCTACAGTTTACAGTTTAGATCAAACAGATACTGACAAAGCTATTGATAAACTTCAAGTATTTATTGACACTTATCCAAACTCTCAATATTTTGCAGAAGCCAATGCGATAATTAAAGAATTAAAAACAAAATTAGAAAGAAAAGCATACGAAAATGCCAAACTTTACAATTCAATTTCAGATTATAAAGCTGCAATTGTTGCCTTAGATAATTTTGTTTCTGATTTTCCTGGAACACCATATAAAGAAGATGCTTTGTTTTACAAATTAGATTCAGCTTACCAATTGGCTATCAATAGTGTTGTTGATAAAATGGAAGCTAGATTAAATACTGCTAAATTATCTTACGGAAGTTTAGTAAAATTTAAAGCAGATACAAAATATAAAAAAGAAGCCGACGAAATGATGGCTAGAATTGATAAAGAATTGAAACAATTTACTAAATAAAATGTCATGGATTTAAAAAAGACGAATGCTCCTGTAAACACAATAACTTACAATAAAAATATTATTGAAGAGCCAACAGGAAATGTTTATGAAGCAATAACTATTATCGCTAAGCGTGCTAATCAAATCAATGCCGAAATCAAAAAAGAATTAATTGATAAGCTTGATGAATTTGCAACTTACAATGATAGTTTAGAAGAAGTCTTTGAAAACAAAGAACAAATTGAAGTTTCTAAATTCTATGAAAAATTGCCAAAACCTCATGCACTTGCAGTGCAAGAATGGTTAGACGATAAAATTTACCATAGAAACACAGATAAATAATAGCTAAAATGTCAGTTTTAAGCGGAAAAAAAATAGTGCTAGGTGTTTCTGGTGGAATTGCCGCATATAAAACAGCAACTTTAGTAAGACTCTTTATAAAAGCAGGTGCACATGTCCAAGTGATAATGACACCTGCTTCTAAGGATTTTGTAACACCATTAACCTTATCGACTTTATCTAAAAATCCTGTGCATTCCTCTTTTTATAATGAAGAAGACGAGAATGCGCAATGGAACAATCACGTTGAAATCGGATTATGGGCAGACTTAATGGTCATTGCTCCAGCAACTGCCAATACCATGTCTAAAATGGTAAACGGAAACTGTGATAATCTATTAGTTGCAACTTATTTATCGGCAAAATGCCCAGTTTATTTTGCGCCAGCGATGGATTTGGATATGTACAAACATCCTTCTACAATTGCCTCTTTTAATGCCTTACAAAATTTTGGAAATACTATAATTCCTGCCGAATCTGGTGAACTCGCAAGCGGTTTATCTGGAGAAGGTAGAATGGCAGAACCAGAAAATATAGTCGCTTTTATAGAAGCCGATTTAGAGAGTAAATTACCATTAAAAGGAAAAAAAATACTAATTACTGCTGGTCCAACATACGAAGCAATAGATCCTGTACGTTTTATAGGTAATCATTCTTCTGGAAAAATGGGTTTTGATATTGCAAATTGCGCGGCCAATCTAGGCGCAGAGGTGATTTTAGTTTCTGGACCAACTCATTTTAAAGTAAAAAATGATTTTATAAATTTGGTTAGAGTCGTTTCTGCACAAGAAATGTATGATGCCTGTCATCAGTATTACAATGATGTTGATGTTGCTATTGCAGCCGCAGCTGTTGCAGATTACAGACCTAAAGTTGTTGCTGATCAAAAGATAAAAAAGAGCGATACTTGTTTTTCAATTGAGTTAGAAAAGACGAAAGATATTCTAGCTTCATTGGGAGAAATAAAGAAAAATCAGTTTTTAATTGGTTTTGCCCTTGAAACTGAAAATGAAATAGAAAATGCTAAGTTGAAGATTCAGAAAAAAAACTTAGATTTGATAGTTTTAAACTCGCTTCAAGATGAAGGTGCCGGATTTGGGAAACCAACCAACAAAATTACGTTCATTGATTCTAATTTCACTATTGAACCAATGGATTTAAAATCAAAAGAAGACGTTGCTCAAGACATAATTAACAAAGTAATAGAACATTACCATGCGTAAATATTTTTTAGTTTCATTTCTATTTATAATTGCATTTGCAAAAGGGCAAGAGTTAGATTGTACTGTTACGGTGAATTATGACAAAATTACCAATGCAAATGTTCAAATTTTCAAAAATCTTCAAACATCATTGAATGATTTTGTGAATAAAACGGTATGGACAGATCAATCTTATTCGCAAAGAGAAAAGATTAATTGCTCCATGTTCATCATTATAAATTCCTATGATTCTAATCAATTTGGAGCAACAATTCAAGTGCAATCTTCTCGACCAGCTTTCAACTCTACTTACTCATCACCAGTCATTAACATAAATGATAAAGATTTTAATTTTAGATATGTAGAGTTTGAAAATATGATTTATAATCCAAATTCATTTGATACTAATTTAATTTCTGTCATAGCATTTTATAGTTATCTAATTATTGGTACAGATGCCGATACGTTTGCTCTTAAAGGAGGAAGTCCTTATTTTCAAGTTGCTCAAGATATTGTAAACCAAGCAGCTCAAAGTGGTTACAGCGGTTGGACTCAAGCCGAAAAAAACCAAAATAGATTTTTTCTAATAAGTGATATTTTATCTCCAGCATTAGTTGCCTACCGTGAAACGTTGTATTCGTATCATTTTGATGGAATCGATATCATGCATAAAGATTTAAAATCGGCTAAAGAAGCTATAAAAAACTCGCTTAACAATGTTTATAAACTAAATGCTGTTCGACCAAATTCCTACTTAACACGTACTTTCTTTGATGCCAAAGTAGATGAAATTGTTGCCATATACAGTGGCGGTCCATCAATTCCAGTTTCAGATTTAGTTGATAATTTGAATAAAATTTCTCCAATTAACGCGAGCAAATGGTCTCAGGTTAAATTTTAATTTTCTATTAAATTTAAAAAATGATTACATCTTTATCTATTGAAAACTTTGCGTTGATTGAAAAATTATCGGTCACTTTTTCTGATGGATTTTCTGTAATTACTGGAGAAACTGGAGCAGGAAAATCAATACTTCTTGGAGCTTTAGGTTTAGTTCTTGGTAAACGAGCCGACTTAAATTCTCTTAAAAATAAAGAAGAAAAGTGCATTATTGAAGCACATTTTCAAATCAAAAACTATAATTTAAAATCGTTTTTCGAATCCAATGATCTCGATTATGAAGACGATACCATAATTAGAAGAGAAATTTTGCCTTCGGGAAAATCTAGAGCTTTTATAAACGATACACCAGTTAACTTAAACGAATTACAAGATTTAAGTAACTATTTAATCGATATTCATTCGCAACATCAAACCCAAGAATTGTCCGATGATGGTGTTCAATTTCAAATTATCGATTCAGTTGCTTCTAATTTTGATTTAATAACGGATTATTCTTCGAAATTAAAAGATTATAAAAAATCTAAATC
>NZ_DQDX01000223.1:1337-21655 GCF_003525665.1 Flavobacterium sp. | reverse complement strand
GTTTTAAAAGAACAAGATTACAATACTTTTTTATTAGAAGAATTACTTTCGGCAAATCTAAAATCGGGTGAACAAGAAGATCTTGAAGTGCAATATGAAAAGCTAAATAATGTCGAATTTATAAAAGAAAATCTTGTAAAATCGCTTGCTTTAGCAAATGAAGAGCAGCTTGGGGTTTTAGAAAATCTTAAAGAAATTAAACTTTCATTTCAAAAAATCGCTAGTTTTTCACCAGAATACAATCAGTTATTCGAACGAATTTCTAGTGTTTTAATCGAATTTGATGATATAGAAAAAGAACTCTCGCAACTATCTCAAAATCTTTTTTCTAATCCAGAAGAGTTAGATTTGTTAAACCAAAAGTTACAATTTATTTACAATTTACAGAAAAAGCATCAGGTAAATACGGTTGATGAATTGTTAGAAATTCAAAATGATTTGGATAATAAAGTTGTTTCGGTTGCTACATTAGAATCAGAAATCGAAGCAATAGAAAAATCAATTCAAGAAATTGAAGTTCAGCTTAATGAAGTTGCTTCTAGAATTCATAAAAATAGGGCAGAAGCTGTTCCAGTTTTAACTGATAAATTAGCTGCAATTCTCGAACAATTAGGAATGGCAAATGCTAGATTTAACATTCAACTTACTTTAAAAGAAGAATTTTATTCTAATGGAAAAGACGAAATTCAGTTTTTATTTTCTGCCAATAAAGGTTCCGATTTTGGCTTGCTAAAAAAAGTGGCATCTGGTGGAGAAATGTCGCGAATTATGTTGGCTGTTAAATCGGTTTTATCGCAATATTCTAAACTTCCAACAATAATATTTGACGAAATTGATACAGGAGTTTCAGGTGAAATTGCTCATAAAATGGGTGAAATCATGAAAACAATGAGTGAGAATATGCAAGTATTTGCTATCACACATTTGCCACAAATTGCAGGAAAAGGAAAAGATCACTTCAAAGTCTACAAAGTAATTAAAGAAAATCAAACGCAATCGGAATTGAAGTTACTGTCTAACGATGAGCGAGTTATAGAAATTGCGCAAATGTTATCGGGTTCAACCATTTCAGATTCGGCTTTAAATCATGCTAAGGAATTGCTTAACTAAAAAATAGAATTATCTTTGTTTAAACAAATTAGACAAATAAATAGAACATAATAAATACAAAGTTATGATTATAGAACCAAGAATGCGAGGCTTTATTTGCTTGACAGCACATCCAAAAGGTTGCGAACAAAATGTAAAAAATCAAATCGATTACGTTAAATCAAAAGGATCAATCGATGGTGCTAAACGTGTTTTAGTAATTGGTGCATCAACAGGTTTTGGTTTGGCATCAAGAATATCAAGTGCTTTTGGTTGCAACGCTTCAACAATTGGAGTTTTCTTTGAAAAACCACCTACAGAAGGTAAAACAGCTTCGCCAGGTTGGTACAATTCTGCAGCTTTTGAAAATGAAGCGCACAAAGCAGGCTTGTATGCAAAAAGTATCAATGGAGACGCATACTCTAAAGAAGTAAAACAGCAAACTATCGATATGATTAAAGCTGATTTAGGTCAGATTGATTTGATAATTTACAGTTTAGCATCGCCAGTTCGTATGCATCCAGAAACTGGAGTTTTACACCGTTCAACATTAAAACCAATTGGCGGAACTTTCACCAACAAAACAGTTGATTTTCATACAGGAAATGTAACTCAAGTTTCTATAGAACCAGCAAATCAAGAAGACATTGATAACACAGTTGTAGTTATGGGCGGCGAAGATTGGACCATGTGGATTGATGCCTTAAAAGCAGAAAATTTATTGGCAGATGGAGCAACAACTATTGCTTATTCTTATATTGGACCAGCAGTTACAGAAGCCGTTTACAGAAAAGGAACAATTGGTAGAGCAAAAGATCATCTTGAAGCAACAGCATTTACAATTACAGATAGTTTAAAAGACATAAACGGAAAAGCTTATGTTTCTGTAAACAAAGCATTGGTTACACAAGCAAGTTCTGCAATTCCGGTTATACCTTTATATATATCACTTTTATATAAAATCATGAAAGCAGATGGAATTCATGAAGGTTGTATTGAACAAATTCAAAGATTGTACAGCCAAAGACTTTACAGCGAAGGCGAAATTCCTACAGATGAAAATGGTAGAATTAGAATTGATGACTGGGAAATGCGTGCCGATGTTCAAGAACAAGTTGCAAAACTTTGGGCAGAAGCAACAACAGAAACTTTACCACAAATAGGAGATTTAGCTGGATACAAACAAGATTTCTTGAATCTTTTTGGTTTCGGATTTGAAGGTGTGGACTATAATGCAGATACAAACGAGCTTGTCATGATTGAAAGTATTAACTAGTAAATCCTACTCAAACTCGTTAATTTTTTTCAAAGAAAATAAAGTATATTAACAAAATGTTAATAAAAAAAACCTGCTTTCTAGCGGGTTTTTTTTATTAATTTATATATTTATCGCTTATTAACTTAAACTTCATTTTTTATGAAAAAAATTACATTATTAATCATGCTTTTTGTGATTTCCTTTAGCGCCAGCTCTCAAGTTGTGTCCTATAGTTTTTCACAATCTAGCGGAACCTACACCGAGATTACAGGCGGTACAGTTCTGGGCGCAGAAGCATCAGATGATCAACGATTTGTTGATCCTGCTGATCTTACCGGAACGGCAGGCTTATCGACCGGAGTAGGATTTCCAATTGGATTTAACTTCGTTTTTAACGGAGAAGTCTATGACCGTTTTGCGGTTAACAATAACGGGTGGATATCTCTAGGAAAATCTTCCTTAGGAGCTAATGCTGTTAACATTAATTCAACTAGTAATTATACACCGTTGAGTTCTACAGCAACTACTGTTACTAATGAATTAGTTGCAAGAATTTCACCACTTGGTCGCGATTTACAAGGACAAGTTGGAAGTACACTTCGTTTCGAAGTTTCAGGTACTTCTCCGAATCAAGTTCTAACTGTACAATGGAAAAACTACAGAAAGTTCACAGCAACCGGTGATTCATTTAATTTTCAAATTAAATTATATGAAACAACAAATGTTGTTCAAACACTTTATGGTGCTTTTGTAAGTAATACTACATCAAGTACTTATCAAGTAGGGTTAAGAGCTGCGCCAGCTGCTACAGCAGGTAATTTCGTAGCTAGAGCATCTACTACTTCTTGGGCATCAACTACTGCAGCTACTGCAGCAACTGGTGCTGTAACGATGGTAAATACGAATATTCCTGCGAGTGGTTTAACTTTTACTTGGACTCCGCCAACGTGCCCTAGTCCAGTATCTTTAACTACTAGTAACTTAACAAGTACCAGTGCTACATTAACTTGGGGTGTGCCTTCAATAGTGCCATCAGCAGGTTATGAATATGTATATTCTACAACTAATACTGTTCCAACGGCTGCTGGTACAGCATCTGCAACTAACTCTGTTGCTTTAACAGGTTTGACACCAGCTACAACATATTTCGTTTTTATAAGATCTAATTGCGGATCTGAATTTGGAGTATGGACTTCTCTAGGTTCATTCGTTACACAATGTGTGGGAGTGACAGATTTTATCCAAAATTTTGACAATACTCCTACAGGTATTGGTGTTTTGCCAGTATGTTGGAGTAGTGCAGGTAGTACAGGAAATGTTTATAATACCACAGGAAGTGTGGCTCCAATGTCACCAGCAAATAGATTGTACATGAATATTTCTGCTACAACTACTGCTTTTGCAACCTTGCCTCCAGTTTCTAATTTACAAGCTGAAACACATAGATTAAGATTTAAAGCTTACGCAACTGCAGCAGCTAAAAAATTAAGAGTTGGGTATTTTACAACTCCAGGTGATGCAAGTACTTTTGTAGTTATAGAGGAAATTGATTTACCAAGTACTGCTGCTACAACTGCGACAGAATTTACAGTGATTCCTTATTTAAGTGCTGTTCCTGGTGTTAACAATCTTGTCTTTTCTTTAGTTGCTGGTACAGCTACTACGGTTTATATTGATGATGTTAAATGGGAAGTAAATTCTTCTTGCGTTGAGCCAACGGCATTAAACGTTTTATCTGTTACTAATGGTAGTGCGCAGTTAAGCTGGGCAAATGGTGGTGCAGAACCACAATGGCAAGTACAATACGGGCTTAATGGGTTTACTCTAGGTACTGGAACAATTGTTTCTCCAGTAACAACAAATCCTTTTACATTAACTGGATTAACAGCTAATACAACTTATCAATATTTTGTTAGAGGTGAATGTTCAGGACCTGAATTTAGTTCTTGGGCTGGACCATTTACATTTAAAACATTATGTAATGGAGTAACTGCTTTCACAGAAAATTTTGATACTTGGCCTACAGGTATAAATAGTTTACCTGATTGTTGGAGTAGAGCAGGTTCTTCTACAACAACTTATATTACGACTGGTTCAACTGCTCCAATGTCGCCTAGCAATAGACTTTTTTTACAAGCTACTACTGCAAATGAGGCTTATGCGATTTTACCTCCAGTTTCTAATTTACAAGCAGCAACTAATAGACTTAGATTCAAAGCATATACAACTTTGTCGCCAAGAAGTTTAGTTGTTGGATACATGACGAATTCTTCTGATGTATCAACTTTTGTAGCTTTACAAACTATTAATGTAGCAGGAACAGCTGTTGCAAATACTCAAGAGTATGTTGTTTATCCAACTGGAGTTCCAGCTGGTGTAAGTACATTAGCTATAAAAAATGCTGTTTTTACAGGTGCAACTACCACTATTTACATTGATGACGTGGCTTGGGAAGCAATTCCTGCATGCGCTAATCCTTCAGGTGTATCTTCAAGTGCAATAACTTCTACTTCAGCTTCGATAGCTTGGACAGGTAATCCTACAGATGTTTCTTGGGAAATAGAATATGGGGCCCCAGGATTCACAGTAGGTACAGGTACAATTGTTCCTGCTGCTACAAATCCTTTTACGTTAACAGGGTTAGCATCTGCTACAACTTTTCAATATTATGTTAGAGCTATTTGTGCTGGTCCAATAACAAGTACAAATTCTCTACCAGGAACTTTTACGACTTTATGTGCTCCTTTTACACCGGCATATGTTCAAGATTTTGCTACTTTTCCAGCGTTATGTTGGAACAGAGCAGAAGCTGGTACTATTGCAACTGGTCCAACTGGAACCGGATTAAGTGCGTGGGCTAACGATGGTTATTTAAACGTTGGTGCAACAGGTTCAATTAAATACAATCTATTTTTAGGAAATAGAATTGGATGGATGATATCACCAATTTTTAATTTATCTGCAGGTGGTTATGAAGTGAAGTATGACGTAGGTGCTACTGTTTTTGGCGGAACTACTGCTGCAACAATGGGTTCTGATGATGCGGTAAACTTTTTAATGTCTACCGATGGTGGTGTAACTTGGACTTCTCTAGAGCTTTTCAATACAGCAAATACACCAACAAATATTGGTGCAACAAAAGTTTACAATCTTTCTACTGTAACTTCTCCAAACGTTTTATTTGCATTTAGAGCAGATGAAGGTCCAGTAGATGATACTCAAGATTATGACTTTTTTATTGATAACTTTAAGGTAAATATTCCACCAGTTCTTGCGCCAGTATGCGCTTCTAACATAGTTGCTAGTCAACCAGTAGGATGTGGAAATTTCCCACTATCAATCTCTTGGAATGCTACGCCAGCAGCTAATGGTTATAGAATTAATGTTGGTACTACCACTGGCGGTACAAATATTGCTAATAATGTAGATTTAGGTTCTGCTTTAACTTATAATTTAGCAACACCAAATATTGCTACAACTTATTATTATACTGTTATTCCTTACAATACAATAGGTAATGCTACAGGATGTGCTGAGCAATCGTTTTTAACTGCTGCTACAGGATGTTATTGTACTGCTGCACCAACTTCTGTTGATGGAACAGGTATTACTAATGTTCAATTAGGTACAACCAATTTCCCAAATACAGTTTCAACGTCTCCTGTATATAACAATAATACAGGTACACCAGTTGATTTAACTACAGGAGAATTGAATAATTTACAGATTTCATTCAACACTTCTATTTATGATTATAATACTGTGGTTTGGATTGATTTGAATAATGATTTTAATTTTGATTCTACTGAAATTGTCTTTTCAGGAATATCAAGTGCAACAAGCCCGAATGTTCAAAATGCATCATTCACATTAGCATCTACTGCTCCTTTAGGTAGCCGTAGAATGAGAATTGTATCAACTGATGCAGTACAAACACCTGCTAATCCATGTTACAGTGGTTCTTTTGGTGAAGTTGTAGATTTTACAGTAAATATAATTGCACCACCTGCATGTCCAGCTCCAACAGGAAATGCTACGCAAACATTTTGTGGTTCTCCTACAGTTGCTAATTTAGTTGCTGTTGGTGCTACAGGCGCTACAATTAAATGGTATGATGCTGCGACTTTAGGTACAGAATTGCCTTCTACGACTGCATTAGTATCTGGAACAACTTATTATGCGTCTCAAACTATTGGTACATGTGAAAGTTCAACTAGACTTGCAGTAGCTGTAACTGTAACTGCAACAGCTGCGACTCCAACTGGTGCTGCTTCTCAAACTTTCTGTAATACAGATAATGATGACTTAGCTGATTTGGTTGTTACTGGTACAAATTTAGTTTGGTACGATGCTGCAACTGGTGGAAATGTATTACCTACAACTACACTTCTTACTGCAACTACATATTACGTTGCTTCTGTTAACGGTACTTGCGAAAGTTCAAGACTTGCAATTACAACTACTTTAGATTGTAGTCCTGCACCATGTTTAACTTCTACAAATGGTCAGTGGCCAACGTCTACTTTCAATCCAGCTGCTAATTGTGATGGGTATGCTGTTCAGCAAATTACTACTTGTGGTTTTGCAAGTGAGTATTCTGTTGTGACAGTTGCTTCAGGTCAAACTTATACTTTTGCAAGTTCTATTGCAACAGATATTATTACTTTAAGCACTGATGCTGGTGTTACTTCGGTAGCAACAGGTACAGGCTCTTTAACATGGGTTTCTACAGTATCAGGTAATGTTCGTTTTTACACGCACACTGCTGGTTGTGGTGCTCAGTCAACTTGTAGAATAAGAACAGTTACATGTGGAGTTATTTCTACTGATTCTCCAGATTATGCTAATTTACAATTCCCAGCTACATTGACATTTGCTCAAGGTGGTTCAGGTGTTGTTTATGGTCAAATTTACGAAGGTGGATTAACAGATGTTGCTCCGAATATTACAGGTCAAGCTGCAGGTATTACTGCTTGGGTTGGTATTAGTCCAGTAGGAAGTAATACAAATCCAAATACATGGACAAACTGGGTTCCTGCAACATGGAATTCTGGTCATATATCAAATAATGATGAGTATCAAGCAACTATTGGTGCTACTTTACTTCCTGGAACATATTACTATGCAACTAGATTTAGATTAAATTCTGGTGCTTATGTTTATGGAGGAATTGATTCATCTAACAATGGTAACTTCTGGAATGGAACGGCTTATAACAGTGGAGTTTTAACTGTTACACCACCACCAGCACCTGCTAATGATAATTGTTCTGGTGCTTTAGCTGTTACTGTTAATCCTAGTTTAACTTGTACTGCTGTTACAGCTGGTACTTTAGTTGGAGCAACAGCTTCAACAACTGATGCTGCTGCTTGCAGTGGTACTGAAGATGATGATGTTTGGTTCTCATTTGTAGCAACCGCAACTTCACATCAAATAAGCTTAACTAATATTGCTGGAAGTACAACTGACTTATTCCATTCTTTATGGACAGGTGCAGATTGTGCAACTTTAGCATTAGTTCCTGGAACTTGTTCAGATCCTGAATCAAGTACTCCTGCAGGTTTAACTATTGGTCAAACATATTACATTAGAGTTTACTCATACACTGCTACAGCTGGACAAACTTCAACATTTAATGTTTGTATAGGTACATTACCAGCTGCGCCAGCTAATGATGCATGTTCTACTGCATTTGTAGTAGGTGCTATTCCTTACACAAACACACAAGATGCTACAGCTGCTACAAACAATGCTGGATTTATAACTGCTTGTTCTTCAAACGCTATGAACGATGGTGTTTGGTATTCTGTTGTTGGTAATGGTAACGATATTGTTATTAATATCACAGGAGTTACTGGATGGGATCCTCAAGTTGGTGTTTATACAGGTTCATGCGGCACATTCACTTGTGTTGGAACTGTAGATGCAGGTGGAACAAGTGGTTCTGAAACTTACACAATTGCTGCATCTACTGTTGGTACAACTTACTATATTAATGTTGGACACTTCAGTGGATCTACTAATAGTCCAGAAGGACCGTTTACAATTGGAGTAACACAAAACTTAGCAACTGATTCATTTGATGATGCTAACTTTGCATTCTATCCAAACCCAGTGAACGATGTGTTAAACTTATCTTACACAGAAAACATTACTAAAGTTCAAGTAATTAATTTACTAGGACAAGAAGTTAGAACAAACTCAATGGATGCTACTCTAGCGCAAGTTGACATGTCTAATCTTCCATCTGGAACTTATTTAGTAAAAGTTACTGCTAATGATAAAGTGAAAACTATCAAAGTAATCAAACAATAAGTTTAAATTATTTATTTAATTTATAAAAAGTCCCGCTTAGGCGGGACTTTTCTTTTATAGAAAGAGTATATTTGTTAAAATTTTTTCAAATGTTTTTTTCAATAATTATTCCTGTTTATAATAGACCAGACGAAGTAAAAGAATTGCTAGAAAGTTTGCTTCAATCAACTTATAAAAACAATTACGAAATTGTGATTGTTGAAGATGGCTCTACAATAACTTGCAAAGAAGTAGTTCAAACTTTTTCTGATAAACTATCTATATCTTACTTTTTTAAAACAAATTCTGGTCCTGGAGATTCAAGAAATTTTGGTATGCAAAAGGCAAAAGGTGATTATTTCATCATTTTTGATTCTGATTGTATTATTCCTAATCAGTATTTATCTGAAGTTGAAAAAGAATTAAGTGCAAATTACGTTGATTGTTTTGGTGGTCCTGATAAGGCATTAAAATCGTTCTCTTCCATTCAAAAAGCGATTAATTTTGCAATGACCTCTTTTCTAACAACCGGAGGAATTCGAGGCGGATCTGAAAAAATTGATAAATTTCAGCCAAGAAGTTTCAATATGGGAATTTCTAAAAAGGCTTTTGAAGCATCCAATGGTTTCGGAAATATTCATCCCGGTGAAGATCCAGATTTATCCATTAGATTATGGAAATTAGGTTATGAAACACGTTTATTTAAATCGGCTTTTGTCTATCATAAAAGAAGAATCGATTGGGATAAATTTAGTTTGCAAGTATCAAAATTTGGAAAGGCAAGACCTATTTTAAATCACTGGTATCCCGAATACAAAAAAATCACGTATTGGTTTCCTTCATTATTTGTCATCGGATTTATAATTTCGGCGTTACTATTATTTATTTTATTTGATTGGGGTTTAAAATTATATTTTCTTTACTTCGTTATCATTTTCATTGTTTCAAGTATTCAAAATAAAAATCCATTTATTGGACTATTATCAATTGTTGCGGTTTGGAAGCAATTTTTCGGATATGGATTTGGGTTCCTAAACTCATTTTTCAAAATTAATATCTTACGAAAAAAACCACAAGAAGCTTTTCCCGAACTCTTCTTTAAAGTAAATACTGCTCAAGAAATACTTTCAGAAAAAATAGCATTTGAAAAACCATCGGAACTTCCAATTCAAAAAACAATTGAAAAAGCTATCGATAAAATTGTAGCTCCAATTCATAATATTGTAGAACCAGTAGCTAAAAAAACTAAAATTATTGGTTTAACTGGCGGAATAGGAAGCGGAAAAACAACGATCGCCAATTACCTTCAATCGAAAGGAATTCCAGTTTATATTTCAGATGTTGAAGCCAAAAAAGTAATGGAGTTTCCTGATATCGTTATTAAAATAGCAGAAGTTTTCGGTAATGAAGTTCTCGATTCCAACAATATACTAAACCGAGATAAACTTGCAACAATCGTATTTAATAATCCAGAAAAGTTAAAGCAATTAAATGCAATCGTCCATCCTGCGGTAAAAAAACATTTTGACAATTGGATTATTCAAAATCAAAATGCACCCATTATTGTTAAAGAAACTGCCATTTTATTCGAAAGCGGAAGTTACAAAGATTGTGATCAAATTATTACAGTTTCGGCACCATTAGAAACTAGAATTGCCAGAGTTTTAAAGAGAGACAATTCTACTAGAGAAAAAATACTTCAAAGAATTAACAATCAATTATCTGATGATGAACGAATTGCAAGAAGCCAATTTGTAGTCATGAACGAGAATTTTGAGGAAACAAAAAAGCAAGTCGATGAAATCCTTATTTTATTGAAAAATAAATAAAAAATGACCTCAATGTTAATGTTTGGTTAATGCATTAACAGAATATATGTTAAAATGCTAATTTTGGTGTGATGAATAAGTTTGTTTTTCGCCTTTTAGTATTCTTAATGAGCATATCCTTATTGGGTATTATCTTCGTACAAGTGTATTGGTTTAATGACTCGTTAGAAAAAAGTGAAGACGAATTCAAATTTCACGTCAAACAAGTTTTAGGAAATGTAGCGGTGAAACTGCAAAAAAAAGAGCAATACGCTTTTTATAATAAATACAACAAGGTAAAGGAAAGTACCGGTAAAACACCACAAAAGGAAGATTTATTAGAGTACGGATATTACCAACGAAATTCTAAAACTAACGAAACAATAATATATTCTAATAGTATCATTTCTGATAATTATGATGTATTTTCTAAGTTCATTGATAAAAATGCAGATAGTTCTAAAGTAAAAGGATTTTCAGCAAAAAGAAAAACCGAAATTTTCAATAACAACAACGCTTTTGATAATTCTAGTATAAATAAATCTATTAATCCAGAAATTACAATTAGCAAAGAGGGCGCATTAGCTATTTTAGAAAATGCTCAATTTGAAATATTTTATAAAGATATTGCTGCTGTTACACCAATTCAAGAGCGAGTTTCAACAAAAGATTTGTCTACTCTTTTGTCTAATGAATTAAAAGAATACGGAGTACTTACGCCATTTGAATTCAATGTTTACAGCAATGGATTAGCAACAAAACTTAAGTCGGAACATTTTAAATATGATAAATATTCTACTTATTCAATTCCAATTTTCATTGATAATGATGGAAATAACAAATACAATCTCCATGTAAATTTTCCTCAAAAGAAGAAATTTTTATTTAGAGAAATTGTCGGAATTTCAATGTTGTCCATCATTTTTACATTGATTATCATCATAGCATACGCAAATGCATTGCATCAATTAATAAAACAACGTCATATTTCAGAAATTAAGACCGATTTCATCAACAATATGACACACGAGTTCAAAACGCCTATTGCTACTATAAACCTTGCTCTAGACGCCATAAAGAACCCAAAAGTAATAGACGATAAAGAAAAGGTGTTTCGATACCTGCAAATGATTCGAGACGAAAATAAACGAATGCATGCGCAAGTAGAAAACGTTCTTAGAATTTCTAAATTAGAAAAGAAAGAACTTGACATTTCAAAAGAATCACATGATGTACAACAAATAATCTATGATGCCATAGATCACGTACATTTAATTATAGAAGATAGAGGCGGAAAAATAACGAAAAATTTCAACGCCAATAGAACAACAGTATTGCTAAACGAAGTACATTTTACCAACGTAATTGTTAATATTTTAGACAATGCCATAAAATATTCGCCAGATGCACCCGTTATTGATATATACACAGAGAACATTAAAGATTTTGTAGTAATTAAAATAAAAGACCAAGGAACCGGAATGAGTAAAGTGGCTCAAAAACGAATTTTTGAAAAATTTTACAGAGAACACACCGGAGATTTACACAACGTTAAAGGCCACGGATTAGGACTAGCCTACGTAAAAAGAATTGTAGAAGACCACAACGGTCAAGTTTTCGTAGAAAGCGAAAAAGGAAAAGGAAGCACATTTATTATAAAAGTACCATTGATAAATTAAAAAATTATGGAAAAAGAAAACAAAAGAATATTATTAGTAGAAGACGACCAAAACTTTGGTGCCATTTTAAAAGATTATTTAATGCTAAACGACTTTGATGTTGTTCTTGCAAAAAATGGTATGGAAGGCTTTGAAAAATTCAAAAAAGATACTTATGACTTGTGTATTCTTGACGTAATGATGCCATACAAAGACGGTTATACATTAGCCAAAGAAATTCGTGAGAAAAATAAAGAAGTGCCAATCGTGTTCTTAACGGCTAAAACCATGAAAGAAGACGTACTTAAAGGCTATAAAGTAGGAGCAGACGATTACCTTAACAAACCTTTCGATTCTGAAGTGTTGTTGATGAAAATCAAAGCCATCATGCAAAGAAAATCATCAGAAACTAAAGCAGAAAACGTTCAATTCGAATTCCAAATTGGTAAATTCCACCTAAATTCAAAACTACGTTTCTTGAATTTTCCTGGTAACGAACCAATTAAATTGTCACCAAAAGAAAACGAATTGCTAAAAATGTTAGCACTTTACGTAGAAGATTTAATGCCAAGAGAATTAGCATTAACAAAAATCTGGAGAGACGATAACTACTTCACTTCTAGAAGTATGGACGTTTACATCGCCAAATTAAGAAAATACTTAAAAGACGATCCAGGTGTAGAAATTTTAAACATCCACGGCGAAGGATTCAGATTAGTCGTAAAAAAATAAATAAGAAAGCTCCAAGAAATTGGGGCTTTTTTTAGAAGCTTTTTCCAGCTATACATTACAATCTTTTGTAAACAAGTCTTTTTTTCTAAGCTGTAAAAGGAGCTTCTAGGGTCGCTCTTTTACAACAAGAAAAAATAGACTTCTTTTACAAAAGGATTTCCATTGCTATCTGGGCTAGGGTTTTCGCTGTAAATCGAACTTTAGTTTTCCTGCAAGGTCTTTTTGTGACCTTGTAGGTATAATCTAAATAATTTTACATTTCAAGCTCCAGTCCAAAACAAACTTTCCCATCTTTACTTACTGTAAAAATAGTTTCGTTTTTAGCAATTTCAATCGTTTCATTAAGCGAAACTTCCTTCAAGTAATTCATTTCAAATGCTTTAATGTCTTGTTTCATAATAGATTTAGAATCCACATAATCCAAACACCATTCTAGATATTTCACACTATTAGCATGATTTACAATATCCAAATCTGATAATAAAACTGTTCGTTCGGCAACAATTTCAAACTCTTGCTGAAGATCTATTTTAGCATAACTTTTTTCCGTTGCACTTACTTCTGGAAACTTTTCAAAATGTTCGTGAGGCAAAGCCAATGCTTCTGGTCGTCGTGTTTTAGTATTGAAAACAGCCCAAAAAGTCTCGCAACCTACAATTTTTTCATCGCCAAGATACAATTCCAAACAACGTGTAGAACGCGAATTCTCTAACGATTTAATCCAAGTTTTCACCGTTACTTTATCTTTCCATTTAGGTAATTGCTTAATCTCAACGCGCATCTTACTTAAAACCCAAGCCTGATGAAACTCTTGCATATCGCTAAAACTAATGCCACCAACTTCAGAATGGGTTGCAGCCGTCAATTGAAATAAATTACATAATTCGGTATATCTCAAATAGCCGTTTGGATAACATTGTAGAAAATTAATATCCCAATCATTGGTTAGGATGGAGGTAAAGTCTTTAGATATTGGCATAAAAATTTAATTTAAGTAGTAGCGGCATTTATTGTGTTCTATAAACAATTCCAATTTGAATACTGTTTGATTTACTAAAAAAGTCTTGCAATGATTCATTGGTTTTTACGTCATAATTATTATTAACATACATAATAGAAAAACATAAAGAATTTAGTTTATTAAAATTATAGCTTATTAAAGTGCCCAATCGCAATTCAGTTCCATCTTGTGCACCGCGTCTTTTGTTGTTTTTTCTTATTACTAGTTCAGAATAGCCATAGCCAATATTGGGTGACAATGAAATTTTCTTAGTGAGATTGTAATCATATTTTACAAATCCAAAATAAGAATTGTGTTTAGAATTGTCATAATCTCCAATAATTTGCTTGTCTTTTACCGAGTAAATTACCATGTCTAAACCAATTCCTGCAGAAATTGTGTTGTATTTTAGCAAACCAAAGGAACTTGTAAGACCCAAATTAGCGTTATGACCTTTGGACAAAGCAGTATTTCCAAATTCTATTGGGTAAATAAAACCTACAATAAACGAACTATCAAGTTGTAATTTATTTTTTTTAGGTTCTGTTTTTTCTTGCGAATAACCAACTTGATTCATTAAAAATAAAGCAAAAAGTAATGATTTGAATTTCATTTTTAATAGTTTATTGTTGTTTGAATAGCGTCTGTTCCTATAGTAATTTCTTGACTATTGGTATCAATTACGCCAGTACTTACATTTTCAATTTTATAAGTGATTAGAATAGTTTGATTTTTCTTAGCATAGAAATAATTTACAAAATAAGATTGCTCATCATCATTATAATCAGTAAACGAAGGGCAAAATACGCCGTCAATTTTTAAGTCTATAAATTTTTTATTGCCATTTACTGGATTAAATTGTAATGTAACAGGAACACTTTCATCATAAGTTAATCTATAAATCTTTGGGATTGATAATTTGTAATCAGGAAAATTATCTAGTTCAAGATTGTTAAATGAAAAAGGCAGAAATCCTAGATTTTCATTTTCTTTAGATTGTATAAATATTTCATAACCTCGGTTAAATTCTGCCGAAGGAAAAACCAATTTTATGTTGCCATTACTGTCCGTTTTACCATAACTGATAGTTTCATTTCCAGCTCCAAGTCCATTGCCGTTACTAACATTTATTTCTACGTCAACGCCACTTAAAACATTTTCATTAGAATCTACAATTTGTGTTTCAAACAACAATCTGGTTTCGGCATCATAAGGAACGACACAAGAGCTCATCGATAGTATTGAAAAGAGTAATAATATTTTTTTCATAGTATTTTATTGATGGATGAAAATTTTCTTAGTAACGTGGCGAGAAGTGCCAAATGGTTAATTTGAAATATAAAAAAATGACAAAAATTATTGAACAGTAAAACTTATCATTTGTTCGTTATTATTACTAAATGTGGTGTTGATGTCAATAGCTTTATCGTTACAATTTAAACCCGATTCTCTAAATGAAGCAATATTGTAAATTGAAATTTTGTAATTGCCAGTTTCTAGAAGTTTGATTCCAACTCTGCTTTTTAAATTGTTTCCAACTTTTTCATAGACAAATAGGTTACAGTTGCTTAAAGATCCATTGGTAATTTCGGTTGTATTTTCATCCAAACAAAGGTATATTTCAGGATTATACACAGATGATTTATAAAATTGAATACCAAATCCAAAATCCATTGGATAAGTAAGTAAATCAATAGTTTCTGCTGGATCTGTAAATGTTTGATTTCTGTCAAGATAGGAATTCAACCAAATAATGTCACCAACATTGTAAGTATTTTGTAGATTTTCAACGGTGATTAAGTTGTCCTTAAACTTTTGAGAAACTTTGGGTGTACATGGTTCTGGTTCACATTGCATTGCCAATAGAAAAGGAGCAACAAGTAAAACAAAAAGTGTAATTTTTTTCATATCTTTTTTTATAGTAGATGATTAGATTGTTTTAAGGTTGCGTGGAAAATACAAATTTGTTTATTTGATAATATTGGTGATATGAGAAATGATTTCTTTTCTATCCTTTAAATGATCAAACCAAATAGCATTTTCGGTTCGTTTAAACCAAGTAATCTGACGTTTTGAAAATCGTCTTGTGTTTTTTTTGATTTCTTCAATTGCAAAATCCAAAGAAATGTTTCCGTCTAAATATTCGAATAATTCTCTGTAACCAACAGTTTGTAACGCATTTAAATCTTTATTAGGATATAATTTTTCAGCTTCTGCCAATAAACCTTCATTCATCATTATAGCAACACGTTGGTTGATTCGGTCGTACATAATTTGTCTTTCGGCTTCCAATCCGATGATGATAGGAGTAAAGTTTCTACTATTTTTCTTCTGATTTAAAAATGAGGAATAGGGTTGATTGCTTCCTAAACAAACTTCCACAAATCGCATCATCCGTTGCGGATTTTGCAAAGTCTGCGGATTATTTGACGAAAGTAAATCAAAATAATTTATATCTTTTTCTTTCAGAATTGCTTGAAGATATTCTAATCCTTTTTCTTCATAATTTGCTCTAACTTCGTCACGAATTTTAGAATCAATTTCAGGAAAATCATCAAATCCTTTTAAAACGGCATCAACATATAAACCTGATCCACCAACCATAATTTGAACATTATTTTTTTCAAATAATTCGTCTAATTTGGTAATGGCATCACGTTCAAAATCGCCAACAGTATATTCTTCAAATATCGATTTATTTTGGATAAAATGATGATTTGCACTTGCCAATTCTTCATCGCTCGGAACAGCAGTACCAATTCTCATTTCCTTAAAAAATTGACGACTATCACACGAAATAATATCGCAGTTAAAATGTTGTGCCAAAGCGATACTCAAGGAAGTTTTTCCTATTGCTGTTGGTCCGATAATGGTTATTAGGTAATTCAAAAGTTCTATATTCTATATTCTTTTTTCTATATTCTCTTTTTTAAAACTTCAAAACCTTCATCACACGATTTTTCCTCAAATAACCTTGAATAATAGTTCGTGTATCTCGATTGTTTTGCATCGGAATAAGAATATTTTTCATTACTTCGATATTCGATATTTGATAATTCAAATCATAAAAACAATAGCCTTTATAAATACCATTTTCAATTAAAACTGCGCTTCTTTCATCTACTTTGCGACCTCTATCAATGACAATCATATTATTGTTACTAAATGTCATTTCGTTAATGAATTCTTCAACTCTTTCGTTATAGATTTCAGGTGATTCTAATCCCAAACAAGCGCCATTACATTCCTTTATTTTGTATTGAAAACAGCCGTTTTGAGTTTCATACAATCCGTTTAATTTCTGACATAAATTGTATTTTTCAGTGATTCTAAACAAAGCATTTTTTCCTTCTTGAATAGTAGTAAAAGCAGTGATTTCTTTCTTTCTGCCATCGGCTTTTTGAAGGCGTAAATTGAGGTAACCATTATCATCCAAAACATCATATAAAGCCCATTGAAATATACTTTTTCGTTGCGCTCGATTGTAAATAGGTTTGTTGATTTTTATCTCTTCGCTTTCTTTCAAAAGTGCAATTAATTCGCTTCCAGTTTCTTCATAAGTAACGGTAAAAACTTCTAATTGAATTTTTTTACACTTAGTAGTTTTGCCTGTAAAATGCTGATTGACACGTTTTTTAATGTTTTTACTTTTTCCAATATAAATCAAATCACCTTTTTCGTTGTGGATGTAATAGATTCCAGTTTTGTTAGGCAAACTTTCTACAATATCAAGTAATTTTGGAGATAATCCGCTTTTAATTTCGGCTTTTATCGAACTAATTAAAATCTCTTTTTCAGTATCTTTTGATAGAATTAATTTGAATAATTTTACGGTTGCCAATGCGTCGCCGCTTGCTCTATGTCTATCGGTTACAGGAATTCCGAGTGCTCGAACTAATTTCCCTAAACTATACGATTCCATTCCCGGAATTAATTTTTTAGATAATTCTACTGTACAAAGTGTAGGACGAATAAAATCATAACCCAATCGGGTGAATTCTGTTCGTAATATTCGATAATCAAATGATGAGTTATGAGCAACAATAATGCAATCTTCAGTAATTTCTATAATGCGTTTTGCAACTTCATAAAATTTTGGAGCCGAACGCAACATAGCATTATTGATTCCGGTCAACTTAACCACAAACGGTTGAATTTCTTTTTCTGGATTAACCAAACTGATAAATTGATCCACGACTTCATGACCATCAAATTTATAGATGGCTATTTCGGTAATTCCTTCTTCGTTGAATTGTCCTCCGGTGGTTTCTATGTCGAGTATTGCGTACAAAATAGTGTTCAGTGTTCAGTTTTAAGTGTTTAGTTTGTCATTCCATAGGAATCTCAACTTTATATTTGATAAGTTCTATTTCCAAAGATACTACTTCCTATTCGAACCATCGTACTTCCGCATTCAATTGCGAGTTTATAATCTCCAGACATTCCCATAGAAAGGATAGAGACGCGATTAATCGCGTCTTTACTAATCGCGTCTTTACTAATCGCGTCTGCATTTATTTTGTCGAAAATATTTTTCAAATTATCAAATTCCTTTTTAATTTGGCTTTGATTATCAGTAAAAGTAGCCATTCCCATTAAACCAACAATTCTGATGTTTGTTAAATCGCTGTTGTCATTCTGAACTTGTTTCAGAATCTCATCTAATTCGTTCTCATCCAATCCAAATTTAGATTCTTCTTCAGCGATATAAATTTGAAGCAGACAATCAATTACACGATTGTGTTTTTGTGCTTGCTTATTGATTTCCTGTAATAATTTCAAACTATCAACTCCATGAATCAAACTCACATATTCTGCCATGAATTTCACTTTGTTCGTTTGAACGTGCCCAATCATGTGCCACTGAATATCTTTGGGCATTTCTTCCCATTTATCAGTCATTTCTTGGATTTTGTTTTCACCAAAAACACGTTGACCAGCATTGTAAGCTTCCATTAAATCAGCAACAGGTTTGGTCTTAGAAACCGCTACAAGTGTTACGTGATTGGGAAGTTGTGATTTTATTTGGAGGAGGTTTTCTTTTATTGACATTTGTATATNNTCTCCTTAGTCTCGTGTTATCGGAGATGTGTATCAGAGACAGCATTTGTATATTATTTTATTAAGGAACACAGATTTAAGAAATTAGAGAAATTTTTAAAATTTTATCGATTTCTTAAATCTGTGTTCCTAAAAATCTATCTATTTTCTTTTCTCTATATTCTCTATTCTAAAAAATCATAATTCATAAACCATCAATCCGCTACGAAACTTAGGCTCAATATACGTACTTTTCGGAGGCATAATTAAATTGTTATCGGCCAATGCTTTAATTTCTGAAATATCCGATGGAAATAACATAAATCCGACTTCAAATTCACCTTCGTCTACCAATTCTTTTATTGTTAAAATAGATTGTTTTCCAGGAATGTATTCTATGCGTTCGTCGTTTCGTAAATCTTCAATTCCTAAGATAGGTTGCAACACTTTATCGTATAAAATTTGAGCATCAAGATTTTCTAATAGCGAAGTAGTATTGTTTTCTAATTTGTAAAAAAGTGCATAAAATGCGCCGTCAAGATACATCCCGAATTCAAATTTACTTTGCGGTTTCCACAATTCTTGTTCTTTGGATTTAATAATGAAATTTTCAGATAACTTTTCTAGAAAAATGTCTTTAGAATTACCATTTAAATCTCGAATAATTCGGTTGAATTCGTATATTTTAACGTTACTTTCAGCAATTAGAAAACTCATAAAATTGTTTAAGTTTTCATTTCCTAAAGCTTTATTTTGATCGTATAGTAATTCTGCCGAAGCCGAACGGTGATGTCCATCGGCAATATATAATTCTGGAATTTTTTCGAATTGATTTTCTAACCAAGCAATTTCTGCATCGGTTTCAATTTTCCAAAGTGTATGTTTTTCTTTGTTTGTTGTCGAAAAATGATAGATTGGCTGTTCTTTTTTCTTTTCAGAAATCCACAAATTTATTTCTTGATTATCTGGATAGGTTATCAAAACTGGTTCGGTGTTAAAACCCGTTTGATGCAAATAATCCTTGAATAATTCTACGCGATATTGCAAAGTGTCTTCGTGTTTTTTGATGACATTGTTTTTGTAATCTTCAATAGAAGTTCCAGCAACTATTCCTATAAACGATTGACTTTTTGTCTGAATTTCATACAAAAAGAAAGCCGCTTTTTCATCTTCAAGAAAAACACCATCGTTTTTAAAATCTTGGTATTTATGAGCCACGCCTTTAAATCGCTTGTCCAAAGTAATCTTCTGTGAATGTACATAAGCCGGATTAATCACATGCAAAAAGGAATACGGATTGAAATCCAACCACGAAGCCAATTCCGCAGGCGAATAATCATCGTAGTTTCTACAAGTTACTAATGCTACTTTATCAGGAGTTGGACGAACGGCTTTGAAAGGGATTATTTTGCTCATGTTTTTATAGTTTTCAGTCTCAG
>NZ_DQDX01000223.1:0-1279 GCF_003525665.1 Flavobacterium sp. | reverse complement strand
TTACTTCAAAAATTGTTTAGAATCTTTTTTTATAGTTTTCAGTTTCAGTCTCAGTATTCAGTTTACTGCGACTGAAAACTGTGACTGTTTACTTCAAAAATTGCTTTGCAATTTTTTCTGCTTTTTTACTTTCAGAATAATCGTAGAAACCTTCACCCGATTTTACTCCAAGTTTTCCAGCCATAACCATATTTACTAAAAGTGGGCAAGGAGCATATTTTGGATTTTTGAAGCCATCGTACATTACGTTTAGAATAGAAAGACAAACGTCAAGTCCTATGAAATCTGCTAATTGCAATGGTCCCATTGGATGCGCCATTCCTAGTTTCATTACTGTATCGATTTCAGAAACTCCAGCAACGCCATTATATAACGTTTCGATAGATTCGTTAATCATTGGCATCAGAATTCTATTGGCAACAAATCCTGGATAATCGTTTACTTCTGTTGGAGTTTTTCCTAATTTCACAGATAATTCCATAATGATTTTAGTCACTTCATCAGATGTAGAATAACCACGAATGATTTCAACCAATTTCATAATCGGCACCGGATTCATAAAATGCATTCCAATTACTCTTTCTGGATGAACTACTTGTGCTGCAATTTGTGTGATAGAAATGGAAGAAGTATTTGTTGCCAAAATCACATTATGATCGCAAACTTCACTCAATTGCTTGAAGATATTTAGTTTTAAGGTTACATTTTCTGTTGCGGCTTCAACTACTAAATCCGTTCCAACAACACCATCTTTTATGTCGGTGTAAGTGATTATATTTCCGATAGTTTTGAATTTATCGTCTTCGGTAATTGTTCCTTTAGAAACCATTCGGTCAAGGTTGGAAGCAATTGTTGCCATTCCTTTTTCTAATGATTTTTCGGAAACATCGATTAATTTTACGGTAAAACCGCTTTGTGCAAAAGTGTGAGCAATTCCGTTGCCCATCGTTCCTGCGCCTATTACAGCTATTGTTTTCATTGTGTTTGGTTGTATTTTTTTATTTTTTTTAAAAGAGATTTAGATTTTGAATTAAAGAATTTAACCCAATAGAAGATCAAGAAATCCGATCCCGAAAGTAGCCTTTCTTTTTCATCTAATTCAATTATTGTGAATTGAAAAACATCATTTTGCAAATAATAATTTTTAAAAGATTCAAAAAAATACTTCTTTTTACTTATTGTAGTTCCAGCTGAACCAGATATAAAAGTTATTATTTTGTTTTTGAAATCTTTGTCAGAATTATTTAATGTTTTTAATATTGAAATTTCAGTACCATTT
>NZ_DQDX01000187.1:887-3127 GCF_003525665.1 Flavobacterium sp. | reverse complement strand
CTATATTTAAGTGATGTTTAGGATTTAAATGAATGTATTGAATGATGTTTCTCAAATAATTTTCATCTTGGATTTTTATTCTTTTAAAGTGTTTTTCAAATAAACTTCCAGTTCTATTATTTTGTTTATTAAAAGCCTTTGCATACGCATTAAATAAATTTGAAAAAGCTTGAGTTACAATTTTTTCTTCTTCAATAATTTTACTGACTAAATGGAAATGGTTGTCCATTAAACAGTAAGCAAAAACTTCGATTTTACCGTTTAAATATTTTGAAAGTAATTTTAGAAAATAGGATTTGTTTTCATCTGATAGGCAAATGTTAGTGCTATTTATTCCTTTATTGTAAATATGATAGACATGACTTTGTTCTAAAATTTCTAATTTCATTTAATCTATTTTTTATCCTGCAAGGTTTCCAAAACCTTATAGGTATGTTTATTGTAGATTGAAAATTTATACCTACAAGGTCAAAAAAAGACCTTGCAGGAAAATTCTAAAAAAACCAACTAGCCACAAAAATCGCAGTAATCACACAAATTACATCTACAATAAGCATTGTTCCTAAAGCGTATCGCGTATTTTTTATATTAACAGATCCAAAATAAACAGCAATAACATAGAACGTACTTTCGGCACTACATTGAAAAATACTACTCAATCTTCCTGTCATTGAATCGGCACCAAAAGTATTCATGGAATCAATTAAAAAACCTCGTGAACCAGCAGAACTAAAAGGACGAAGCAATGCAACAGGTAAAGCATCTGTAATTTCTTTTGCCACACCCAAATTAGAAAAAATAAAAGCGATCCAATTGCTGATAATTTCAAATAAACCACTATTTCTGAACAGCGAAATGGCAACTAACATTCCTAAAACATAAGGAAAAATTGTAACTCCGGTTTTAACTCCATTATTGGCTCCAACCACAAATGCTTCATAAACCGTGGTGTTTGCTTCTGTAAATTTCTTTTCTTTTACGAATGATAATATCAAAGTGAAAACAATTATTACAACCAAAATCAGAGCAGAAAGATTAGAAGTAAAATAATTTTTACCAATTAAATCCAAATGATTTACATACATCAACAAACCAATAATTGCACCTATCAATCCCATTAATCCTGCAACCAAAGAAGCACTTTTGAAGTTGATTTTTTGTTTAATTCCTACAATTAAAAACGCAGCAATGGTTCCAATAAATGATGTAATTATACAAGGCAACATCACATCGGCTGGGTTTGCCGAACCTGCAGCAGCTCGATATCCAATAATTGAAGTTGCAATTAAGGTAAGTCCAGAAGCGTGTAAACACATGAACATTATTTGAGCATCGCTGGCTTTGTCTTTTTCTGGATTTATTTCTTGTAAACTTTCCATGGCTTTTAGTCCGAATGGTGTTGCCGCCGAATCTAATCCTAGAAAATTGGCAGCAAAATTCAGCGTCATATAAGATATCGAAGGATGATTTTTTGGAATACTTGGAAATACTTTTACAAAAACTGGGCTTAATATTTTTGCCAATTTTTGTGATGCACCAGAAATAATTAAAAGTTCCATCAATCCGCAAAAGAAAGCAAGATATGCCATTAACGGCAAAATCAAATCAAGCAAAGTGCTTTTACAAGTTGGTAACAATCCATCTGATTTTTGTTTTCCACTATAAATTTTTACCACTTTATTAGAAAAAACATATGTAGAATCAATGTTCAAAGTATCACGATTGACGACCATGGTTTTATCGGGCGCATTTTCGATACTATCTTTAATAAAAGCTGGTAAATCTTGAAGGTATTTTTCAGAAACTAAAATTGGATCGTCTTTTTTTCCATTTAATACAAAGTCAATCGTGTAGTTATTTCCAGAGAATAAACTGAAAATCACAAATATAATTGATGAAATAAAGATAACGAGCCAAAATCTACTTAATACCATGGTTTGTTTTTTTGTAAAAGTAATAAAAAGACCTGACAGGTTTTTAAAAACCTACCAAGTCTAAATTTTAAACATGAATTATTTCCTCTTCAATCAATAAATCTTCTTTTCTAAAGCGAAGGAAAACTTGTGCGACAGCAATAACGTCTTTTTCGCAATACGTTACAATTCGGTCGATGTCTTTTTCTACATAAAAAACGTGTCCGACTTGGCTTCCGTCGATATCGCCTTTTGGAGAAGGAATTCCGAGGATTTTGGTAAGTAATTTCAAAGACGTAAAATGCTTATAATCTCCAAATTTCCATA
>NZ_DQDX01000187.1:454-742 GCF_003525665.1 Flavobacterium sp. | reverse complement strand
TATAATCTCCAAATTTCCATAATTCTAAGGTATCAAGATGTGCGATTTCCCAAGGTTTTTTCCCGAATAAATTTAGCTTATTTGGAATACTTACTTGATTGATAATCATTCTACGAGCTATAAATGGAAAGTCAAATTCTTTGGCATTATGACCACAAAGAATATTTTGAGAACCATCAAAATGATTGGCTAAAAGATTATTAAAATCTAATAAAATCTTTTTCTCTTCACCAAAAAAAGAGGTTACTCTAAAATTTCGAATATCGCCTTTGGTAACAAAATAACCAA
>NZ_DQDX01000187.1:0-293 GCF_003525665.1 Flavobacterium sp. | reverse complement strand
CAAAAATAACCAACTGAAATGCAGATGATTTTTCCAAATTCAGCCCAAATTCCGGCTCTATCATAAAATTCTTCGGCGGTGTAATCATCTTTTCTTTGGTATTGTGTTTTGAGTTCCCAAAGATGTTTCATTTCATCGTCAAGCGAATTGAAATTTTCTTCTAACGGAACGGTTTCTATGTCAAGAAACAAAATATTATCTAGTCGAATTTTTTCTATCATTTTTTAGATTTTTTACACAAATTTCACGAATTCTCACGAAACTATTAAAACATAATGATTTCACGAAATTGA
>NZ_DQDX01000186.1:20705-29168 GCF_003525665.1 Flavobacterium sp. | reverse complement strand
CCAAGGCAATTGATAAAAGATTTCCTCTGCAATCAGTCCCGAAACTTCGGGATAAATAGTCATCCATTTTTGTAAAAGTCAATTTTCAAAACAACATTTTGTAAAATAGAAATTCTGACAAAATAGCATTAAAAAATTATTGGTTGTATTTTTGATAAAACATTTGTCACACCGAGCGCAGTCGAGGTGCTTTTTTTACCATGAGACACACTAACGAACTTAATCATTTTAAATTTTCGCCAGCAACTTGGATCATTCCATCGTTTTTCTTGGTGGTAATTTGGTTTGTTTTTTACGTGGACAATTCGTTTAACCTTCATTTAAACACACACGGAATTCTACCAAGAACTTTCTCCGGATTACAAGGTGTGGTTTTTAGTCCGTTTTTGCACGGTGATTTGAGTCATATTGCTAATAATTCGTTGCCGCTTTTTATTTTAACAACTGCGTTAATTTATTTTTACAGAGAAGTCTCACTAAAAGTTTTGGTTTACGGAATATTTTTTTCAGGAATAATCACTTGGATTATTGGTCGTGAATCCTATCATATTGGCGCAAGCGGATTAATTTATGTTCTAGTTTCCTTCATTTTCTTTAAAGGAATGATGACGCAATATTACAGATTGATGGCGTTATCTCTTGCAGTTGTAGTTCTTTATGGCGGAATGATTTGGTATGTTTTCCCAGATGTAGATCACAAAATTTCGTGGGAAGGACATCTTGCAGGATTACTCACCGGATTTGTTTTTGCAGTAAAATTCAAAACTCCAGACTACAAAAAAGACATACAATATGAATGGGAAAAACCCGATTTCAAGCCAGAAGAAGATGCTTTCATGAAACGATTTGATGAAAATGGCAACTTTGTGAATCCACCAAAACCAGAGGAGATTTTAGAAACTCTAGAAGAAGAAACGCAACTTGAGCCTGTAAGATATGTTTATGTTTTTAGGGAAACGACTGACGATAACAAGCAGTAAAATGATTGGCTAACTAGCCCTGATAGGAATGAAAATAAAAAATGTCCCGATTGTTTCGGGACATTTTTTATTGTAATGTATAGCAGGAAAATGGATTGTAAAAATGCCCAAGCCATTCGCTTCTAATAATAGATATTAAATTTCAGATTTTAAATATGTCTTTAAAATGTCAAAATATTTAATATCTGAAATCTGCTATCTGAAATCCGCTATCTGAAATCTGCTATCTGAAATCTGCTATATGAAATCTGCTATCTGAAATCTGCTATCTGATTACTGTCTTTGACGAACTGCTTCATACAAAAATGCTCCGCAAGCCACAGAAACATTCAGCGAGCCGATAGTTCCAAACATTGGTAACTTGGCTTTAGCATCGACAATTTTTAAAACCGATGGATTGATTCCGCGGTCTTCGCTTCCCATGATGATGGCAATTGGTTCGTTTAGAGCAATATCGTAAATGTTATCTTCCGTTTTTTCGGTTGCAGCAACGGTTTTAATTCCGCTTCCTTGAAGGTAAAAAATAGCGTCTTTTATGTGGTCAACTTTACAAATTGGCACATTAAAAACTGCTCCAGCCGAAGTTTTCACAGTATCACCATTTACTGGTGCCGAACCTGTTTTTTGAACTATAATTCCGTCAACTCCAGTACATTCTGCAGTTCTAATTATGGCACCAAAATTTCTAGCATCACTCAACTGATCCAGGATTAAAAACAATGGCATTTTTCCGCTTTCTACAACGCTGTCAACCAAAGTTTCTAGTTTTACAAACGAAATAGGAGCAATGGTTGCCACTGCGCCTTGGTGATTATTTGGAGTTAATCGGTTTAATTTTTCTACTGGAACGTATGAGAAATTGATGCTATTTTTTTTCATCGCTTTCATCAATTCCTGCATCAATTCACTCTGTGCATCGCTTTGAACAAACACTTTATCGATTTCTTTTCCTGCATTTATAGCTTCTATAATTGCTCTAATTCCGAAGATTTGGTTTTCTTTTTCCATGGTGCAAAGGTATAAAAAAACCACCACTTATGAAGTGATGGTTTTTAGAAATATAACTAACTAAATGAATTATTATTTACCAACCTGGATTTTGTTCTGCAGCTAATGTTGGATTACTAGCAGTTTCTAATTGAGGTATTGGCCATAAAAATTTAAAATCTGAAGCTGGAATACTTGCTAAACCTAGAGGTCCTGTGTAAGGTGTTCCTAAAGTAAAGGTTGATGCTGCAGGGTTTCCACTTGCTAATTTAGCTGGAATTCCATCTATTGGGAATAAATTATCTCCTTGAAGTCTATGGATATCACCCCAACGACGACCTTCCATTAAAAACTCAATTCTTCTTTCTTTAAGAATTGCTCCAACCATTAGCGTCTGTGATGATAACGTTGCAGTAGTATAAGCTTGTGTTGTAGGATTAGCTAACGATCTATTTCTAACACGGTTTAACAAAGTTAATGCAGTGCTTAAATCAGGAGATGCTTTTCTTGCATGTGCTTCTGCCATATTAAGAAGTACTTCTGCATAACGAATAACAGGAGCAGCATCAGTATAGTTTACATCATCTGTATATTTGTTTGTATATTTTCTTCCGGCATTAGTAAATACCATTCCAGTACCTGGACTTGATGAAGTAGAATTGTCTTCTCTTCTCTTGTCATCTGTTAACCAACTTGGGTCTCTCCAAATTATTGGACTAATACAAACTAATAGTCTTCTACGGTATTGAGATGCTAAAGCAGCGTTCACTCCTGGGTTTTGACCAGCCGCAGGTCCGTGTTGAATAGAAAATATTGTTTCTGTATTAGAAAGGTTATTTGCTAGAATAAAAGGGTCTTTTGGATTTGTAGTCAGAGCAAGTCCGCTAGCTGTAAGTTTATTACCTTCTGCAATTACGTTATCCCAATCTCTTTGGTGAAGATAAACTCTTGTTTTGAATGCAATTGCAGCATTTTTGGTAGCTTTAAACTTTGCAGTGTTTGTAATTTTACTTTCTGCATCATTCAAATCATTAACTATTTTAGTATAACATTCTGCAACTGTATTTCTTCCTTTTAAAAGTTCAGAATCAATTTCAGATTGTGTGTCAATACCAACTTCTCTGTATGGAATTCCTGGGTGAGTGGCACCACTTGTAAATTGGTATGGTCTTGCAAAATGCATTAACAATTCAAAATGAGTAATTGCTCTTAAAAATTTTGCTTGTCCAATATAATCATCACCTATAGCGCTGGTAATTACACCTTTGCTAACTGCATTTGTAACACCTTCAATTACTAAGTTACATCTGTTAATTAAACGATAGCCATCTACCCAATAATATACATTGTTAGCAGTTCCAGTATCGTATGTTGTTGTGTAGGTAAGTTGGTAAAAAGCTTGAGTATTTACTACATCTTCACCTCTGCAGTCATTTTGTTGAACAAACGCTGCACCCCAAACGTATCCTCTTCCGCCATTTGGATTTGTAGTGTTATATTGACCAACTGCAGCTGCATTATACATACCATTAATTGAACTAGCAATTAAGGTAGGAGTAGAAAAGGCGTCGTCAACAGAGATTTGATTAATTGGTTTTAAATCAAGTATGTCCTCTTCATTACAAGAGTTTAATCCTAAAGCGATCGCACTTATTAAGAATATTTTTATATATTTTTTCATGTTATTTTATAGTTTTACATTAATACCCATTGAAAATATTTTACCTCTAGGAGTTCCATTTATATCAACTCCTGCTGTTTCCATTTCGGGATCTAATCCAGTGTAATCTGTGATCATAAATAAGTTTTGACCTTGAATAAAAAGACGAATATTATCCACTTTAATTTTTTCTAATAAACTTTTTGGAAAATTATATCCTAAAGTGATGTTGTCAAAGCTAATAAAGTCACCATCTTCCACAAATCTTGAAGTTGCGTTACTCGATTGATTTAAAAATGTATTAGAGTTTGCGTATAAAATAGGTGTCCAACCATCTCCAGGATTTGTAACACTTTGCCATCTTCCTAATATTTCTGTTCCATTGTTGTTTAAGTTCATGTTCATTAATTCACGTCGAGTAGAGTTAAAAATCTTGTTGCCACCACTAAAACGAACTAAGAAACTTAAATCAAAATTCTTGTAGGACATTCTTGAACTGAAACCACCAAAATATTTTGGTATTGTATTTCCTAATATTCTTTTGTCAGCTTGTGTTAATGTTGCGCTAGTTGCTGTGTTTGTAGGGTCGTTTGGATCAAAAACAGAATAAGACTGACTAGCTGGATTTCCTTGAACTAAGGAACCATCAGCTTTATAATAAACTGGGAATCCATTTGCTTGATTTACACCCCAATATTGAAAACCATATAAAGAGTTTAATGATTCACCTTGTCTTATAATGATGTTTGGAGAGATACTCACATCAGTTGAAGAACCTCCAATTAAATCTACACCATTAGGCGTAACAGTTACTTCGTTAGATTGAAGTGTTAAGTTAGCATTTACATCCCATTTAAAATTTTGGTTGTTAATTAAACTTACATCTAAACCAAATTCGTAACCATCATTTACCATTGATCCTATATTTTTGCTAATAGAGTTGTTAGGTACACCTAATGAAGGTGGTAAAGGTGAGTTTAGTATTAATCCATCAGTATCGTTTTTGAAATAATCAAAAGTTAGTTTTACTTTGTTATTAAATAGAACCATATCAACTCCATAGTCATACTTTTTACTTGTTTCCCATTTTAATTGATCGTTTCCAAATTGAGTGAAAGCAATACCATTTAATGTTCCATATTGTGATGCAGAAGTAAGTCCTAAATAAGGATAGGTTCCAATTTCTGTGTTTCCAATTTCTGCAAAAGATGCTCTTAATTTGAAATCTGAAATATATTTATTTAGATTAGACATAAAACCTTCTTTTGCAATATTCCAACCACCAGAGTATCCTGTAAAAGAGGTCCATCTAGTTTCAGGAGCAAGTTTTGAAATACCATCTCTTCTATATGATCCTTGTAAAAAATATTTTTGCTTGTAGTTGTAGCTAAGTCTTCCTACGTAAGACATAATACCAATTTCTGTAATTCCTCCACCAGACTCTTGTGTCCCATAAGAACCAGTAACTAAATTTTGATTGTAGAATTCATCTAATAAATTTGTTCCTACACCAAAAAAACTTTGATTACTTTCTTTTTGATATTCAACTACTGCTGTTGCTGATATGTTGTGGTTGTCAAAAAAAGTAGTGTTATAATTTAATATGTTTTGAGTATTCCATCTCATTAAATCTGTATTGTTGTTTTGTAATCTACCATTAGATCCTCGTCCGTCGCCATGAACTGGATTCCAATATAAAAATCCACCAGTAGTAGCATTGTCAGCACTTGCTTGAAACTTGTAATTAAGGCCTTTTGCAATATCAGCAGAAGCAAAAGCATTAATAATAGTTCTATTAATTTTTGATCTAAATTTATTGAAATTTAATACATAAGCAATATTTGAAATATTGTCACCAACAGGTTGTAAGTTTGTGCCTTGACCAACATTTCCTGTAGATAGGTTTATGTTATATCCTGTAGGATTTGTGCTGTCAAAGATAGAGGTATTAGGTAATTGTCTGATGGCATTAAACATATTTCCTGATAATGAATTTCTACCAGTATTTAGTCCGTTATATTCCGTTCTTGTTAATCCAATATTTGCACCAATGGTTAGCCATTTAGCAACTTGATGGTCAAGACTACTTCTAAATGAGTAACGATTCATATCGTTTGACACAGCAACTCCCTCTTGTGTGGAATACCCCATAGACATGTAGTATTTGGTTTTTTCACTACCACCACTAAAAGATAAACTATGATCCACCTGCAATGCACTACTGTTTAATACTGCTTTTTGCCAGTCAGTGTCATAATCGCTTCCGGCAGCCCATGGAGTTTGTCCAGCATTAGTTCTTTTTTCATTTGAAATAGTTAAGAAATCTGCAGTTTTCAATAAATCAAATGTTTTAAAAGGTGAAGCAAAACCAGATACAGTACTATAGTCTACTTTCATTGTCCCTTTTTTACCTTTCTTTGTAGTAATTTGGATTACTCCATTTGCGCCTCTTGAACCATAAATAGCAGTTGCAGCTCCATCTTTTAAAATGTCAAAAGATTCAATATCATTTGGATTAATATCTCCTAAAGCGTTAGCATCAGCATATCCTCCTAAATCTCCTGAATACATAGGAATTCCGTCTACTACATACAATGGTTGTGTTCCTGAATTGATTGATGCAATACCTCTAATTCTAACTCTTGGTGCAGCACCAACGATACCAGTTGATGTTGTTACTTGAACACCTGAAGCACGTCCAGCTAACTGACTTTCAAAACTTGGAGTTATTAAGCCTTGAATTTCTGTTCCTTTAATTTTTGATACAGAACTGGTAACTTCTTTTTTCTTTTGTGTTCCGTATGCCACTACTACTACTTCGTCCATCATCTCAGCACTGCTCTCCATAACAATGTTGTAAGAATTGCTTTTACCGACTTTAATTGTGGAATTTTTGTTTCCAATAAATGAAAATTCTATTGTATTTCCTTCACTGGCCTTGATGGAGTATTTTCCATCTAAATCTGTTTGAGCACTTGTTTTGGTTTGCTTAACGATGACATTGACCCCAGGAAGTGTCAATCCATTAACGTCTTTTACAACACCGGTCACAACTTTTTCTTGTGCAAATGCATTTTGAATAATTAACGATAGAAATAGCGTTAATAGTAAACGTAAGTTTGATTTCATATTATATTGTTTGTGTTAGTTCTGCAAAACTCACAATAAATTGCGAATAAACCAAAAATTATGATAATAAAATGCGTTTGGAGTAGTAATTTTTTTAAAAGGTAGCTTTTAGACTAATGTGAACAATAGAATTGGATAATTTTATGGCTTGATCTTTCGTGCTTCCGTTGGCGTAAACTAAGTTGAAAAGTCCGTTTTTGGTTAGTAATCCAAATCCAAAACCAAGACCAAGTAAATTGTCTTTTACATTGGTTGTTTTGTCCTGATAATAAGCATAATCAATTATAGAATGCACATAAATATTGGACGAAAGTACATAGCGATATTCGGTTAAAATAGAGGAGAAGATGTTGCTCTGCAAACTGTTTTCATTAAATCCGCGAATGGAATTTATTCCTCCAAATCGATACAATTCATTAATAATGTACTCTTCACTTTGTAAATAGAAATTCTGACTTTTTATATTGACGATGTTTTTGTCATTCAAATAAAAATTGTGTTTTAAATTCAAACTTCCAAAAAACTGATTGTTACTTTGAAACTTCGATTCACGTTTTCCGGTTCCGAGTTTAATGGTGTAATTACTTTTTTCGGGAAATAAAAAATCGTCAGGTTTAAAATTCACAAACTCAAAAGTGGATGTAATAAATTGGTTTTCAAAATCGCTTAAAGTCGAAGTATTTACATTGTTAATATCGCTAGATTCTACCGATTGATAGCCCAAATACAATCGTGTATTGTAATTAAAGTAATAACCCAAATCGATAGCAGTTTGCGTATTTTGAAACGTACTGTCTTGTTTGAAAATATTCAGTTGTGCTTTCAATCCAATCGGACTTTTAAAAATATAAGGAAGTTCTACGCCAAGATTAAACGTCTTTTGGTCTTCGCCATTGCTTTTCCAATACAAAGCTAATTTTTCGCCAGAGTTCAAAATGTTGTTCAAAGTCAAATCTAAGTATCCGTTAAAAATCACTTTCGAATTTTCATCGTTAGAAAAACCAATAAAACCATCAAAATTATTTGCTTTAGCTTTTTCCAAATAAACATACACTTTCGTAGAATCTTTGGTAAACAAAATCTCAGGATATTTCGTCTGTTTTACAAATCGATATTGCTCAATGTCTTTATAAAGTTTTTCCAAATTCTGCTGATTAAAAACCTTATTGCGATACATCCGTTTTAAATTCTTCTTGTGACCTTCCGGAAATTTGTCGTAACCATTTATCACAATATCGTTCAGTTGACGTTTTTGTTCAGTAGAAATATTCAAATCGGCAGTAATAAAGCTACCTTTATTTTTCAAATTTACCAATTTCACCTTCGCCATCGAGAAACCTTTCACTTCAAGTTTTTTAATAATAGAATTTAAAAACGATTCACTTTCCTTAAAAGGAAGTTTCAAAGTGTCGTTTTTGGTGTCGAAAAGATTTTCCAATTCGCCAGAAAATTTTTCACCTATATATATATGTATAAAATTAGTTTTCTTACCAATATCATATTTATATAAAAAAGTGCTATCATTTTGTCTGCTACTTTCAAGAATTTGCTGTTCCAAAAATCCTAACTTCATCAGTTTATCCGAAAATATTTTGCTTTCATCCACAACACCTTTCGCATTACTAAACGATTTAGAATAACTTATCGAATCAATAACTTTATTTTGTTTGTCATTCGCGCCAATAATTTTCAAATACATATTCTTTT
>NZ_DQDX01000186.1:324-20520 GCF_003525665.1 Flavobacterium sp. | reverse complement strand
AGGAGCGAATCGCTTGGGCTTTATCTGTAATCCTTTTTCCTGCTGTCCGTTATATTCGTTTGCAACGAATGCCACTTCCATCAGGGCTAGAGAGCAATCCATTTTAATTTTTGTTATCGATGTAAAAATAACGCAAAAAACCAGTATTTCATATAAAATAATTCCTGTTGAAGAATTGTGTTGAAAATTAATTAATTATGATTTTTTTATTAGAAAATAATTACTACATTTGCAACCCCTAAAAAGTGGGGATTTAATAAATAAAAGAAAAATTAGTATTTAATTATGCCAACAATTCAACAATTAGTAAGAACAGGAAGAACTCAAATCACTAAGAAGAGTAAATCGGTTGCTTTAGATTCTTGTCCTCAAAGAAGAGGTGTTTGTACGCGTGTTTACACTACTACTCCAAAAAAACCAAACTCTGCAATGCGTAAAGTTGCGCGTGTACGTTTGACTAATGGAAATGAAGTGAATGCTTACATCCCAGGAGAAGGACACAATCTACAAGAGCACTCGATAGTATTAGTGCGAGGCGGAAGAGTAAAAGATTTACCAGGAGTTAGATACCACATCGTTCGTGGTGCGCTAGATACATCTGGTGTAGCAGGAAGAACGCAACGTAGATCTAAATACGGTGCAAAACGTCCAAAAGAAGCAAAAAAGTAAATCTAAACTAGTTATTAGTTTTTAATGTGAAAATTAAAATCAATAACAAAAAAACGAAGAAATGAGAAAAAGAGCGGCAAAGAAAAGACCACTTTTACCAGATCCAAAATTTAATGATCAATTAGTTACACGTTTCGTGAACAACTTGATGTGGGATGGTAAAAAATCTACAGCGTTTAAAGTATTTTACGATGCAATGGATATCGTAGAAGCAAAAAAGAATAATGACGAGAAATCATCATTAGAAGTATGGAAAGATGCGTTAACTAACGTTATGCCTCACGTAGAAGTACGTAGTCGTAGAGTTGGTGGAGCTACATTCCAAATTCCAATGCAAATCCGTCCAGACAGAAAAATCTCTATGGCTATGAAGTGGATGCTTCTATATGCTCGTAGAAGAAATGAGAAATCTATGGCTCAAAAACTAGCTTCTGAAATTTTAGCTGCTGCTAAAGAAGAAGGTGCTGCTGTTAAAAAGAGAATGGATACTCACAAGATGGCTGAAGCAAACAAAGCATTCTCACATTTTAGATTTTAATACATAAGAAATGGCTAGAGATTTAAAATTAACTAGAAATATTGGTATTGCAGCTCACATTGATGCTGGAAAAACTACCACTACAGAACGTATATTGTTCTATACAGGAAAATCACACAAAATTGGTGAAGTACACGATGGTGCTGCAACAATGGACTGGATGGCACAAGAGCAAGAAAGAGGTATTACAATTACTTCTGCTGCTACAACTTGTGAATGGAGTTTCCCAACTGAGCAAGGTAAAGCATTACCAACTTCACAAGATTATCACTTCAATATTATTGATACTCCTGGACACGTTGACTTTACCGTAGAGGTAAACCGTTCATTACGTGTACTTGATGGTTTAGTTTTCTTATTTAGTGCAGTTGATGGTGTTGAGCCACAATCTGAAACTAACTGGAGACTTGCAGATCAGTATAGAGTTCCACGTATGGGATTCGTAAACAAAATGGACCGTCAAGGTTCTAATTTCTTAGCAGTTTGTCAACAAGTAAGAGACATGTTAAAGTCAAATGCTGTTGCGATTACTTTACCAATTGGTGAAGAAAATGACTTCAAAGGAGTAGTAGATTTAGTGAAAAATCAAGCTATCGTTTGGCACGATGCAACTCAAGGGGCAACTTTTGATATTGTTGATATTCCAGCGGATATGGTTGCTGAAGTTAAAGAATACAGAGATATTCTTATTGAAGCAGTTGCTGATTATGATGAAAATCTTCTTGATAAATACATGGAAGATCCAGATTCAATCACTGAGGACGAAATTAATACAGCTTTAAGAGCAGCTACAATAGATATGGCTATCATTCCGATGATTGCTGGTTCTTCTTTCAAAAACAAAGGAGTTCAATTCATGTTGGATGCTGTTTGTAAATATTTACCGTCTCCATTAGATAAAGAAGGTATCGAAGGAATTCACCCTGATGATGCTGAATTATTAGAAGAAGATCAAAAGAAAATCTTACGTCGTCCTGATGTAAAAGAGCCGTTCGCAGCTTTAGCATTTAAAATTGCTACTGACCCTTATGTTGGTCGTTTAGCTTTCTTCCGTGCATACTCAGGTCGTTTAGATGCTGGTTCATATATCTTGAACACACGTTCAGGAAACAAAGAAAGAATTTCTCGTATCTACCAAATGCACGCTAACAAACAAAATCCAATCGACTATATCGAAGCTGGAGATATTGGAGCAGCAGTTGGATTTAAAGATATCAAGACTGGAGACACAATGTGTGATGAAAAGCACCCAATTATTCTTGAGTCAATGAAATTCCCTGCGCCAGTAATTGGTATCGCTATTGAGCCAAAAACTAAAGCAGACGTTGATAAAATGGGTATGGCTTTAGCAAAATTAGCTGAAGAAGATCCAACATTTACAGTTAGAACTGACGAAGCTTCAGGTCAAACTATCATTTCAGGAATGGGTGAGTTACACTTAGACATCCTTGTAGATAGAATGAAGCGTGAATTCAAAGTTGAAGTAAACCAAGGTGAGCCTCAAGTAGAATACAAAGAAGCTTTCACAAGATCTGCTCAACACAGAGAAACTTACAAAAAACAATCTGGAGGTCGTGGTAAATTCGGTGATATCGTATTTAGACTTGAGCCAGCAGATGAAGTTGATGGTAAAACTCCAGTTGGATTGCAGTTTGTTAACGAAGTAAAAGGTGGTAACGTTCCTAAAGAATACATACCATCTGTAGAAAAAGGTTTCCGTGAAGCAATGAAAACTGGTCCTTTAGCAGGATACCAAGTAGATAGTTTAAAAGTAACTTTATTAGACGGATCTTTCCACCCAGTCGATTCAGATGCACTTTCATTCGAATTAGCAGCTAGAATGGGTTATAGAGAAGTTGCGAAAGCGGCAGGAGCAATTATTCTTGAGCCGATTATGAAAATGGAAGTTATTACACCTGAAGAAAACATGGGAGATATCGTTGGTGATATCAACCGTCGTAGAGGTCAAGTAAATGACATGGGAGATAGAAATGGAGCTAAAACTATTAAAGCTGACGTTCCATTATCAGAAATGTTTGGTTATGTTACTACATTAAGAACACTTTCATCAGGTAGAGCAACATCTACTATGGAATTTTCTCACTATGCAGAAACGCCTTCAAATATCTCTGAAGCAGTTATCAAAAAAGCAAAAGGAAACGCATAATATTTATCAAGATGAGTCAAAAAATTAGAATAAAATTAAAATCTTACGATCACATGTTGGTAGATAAATCTGCTGAAAAGATTGTAAAAACTGTAAAAAGTACAGGTGCTGTTGTAACCGGTCCTATTCCGTTACCAACTCACAAAAAAATATTTACTGTATTACGTTCTCCACACGTTAATAAAAAGTCGAGAGAGCAATTTGAAGTTATGTCTTACAAAAGACTAATCGATATCTACAGTTCATCTTCAAAAACTATTGACGCTTTAATGAAATTAGAGTTGCCAAGTGGTGTAGAAGTAGAAATCAAAGTATAAGTTAAATTCAAAGTATACTGTAGTAATGTATATTGTAGAATGTAAAAAGTAAATTCTTGATACAGTAATACAATATACATTATACAGTTTTTTAGTAATAATCATTAAATTATAATTATGTCTGGGTTAATTGGAAGAAAAATCGGCATGACTAGCATTTTCGACGAGAACGGGAAAAATATTCCTTGTACAGTAATCGAAGCTGGACCTTGTGTCGTTACCCAAGTCAGAACCAATGAGGTTGACGGGTATGAAGCCTTACAACTTGGTTTCGATGACAAAACAGAAAAACACGCCACTAAAGCTGACTTAGGTCACTTTAAAAAAGCTGGTACTTCTGCAAAAAAGAAAGTCGTTGAATTCCAAAGTTTTGAAGGAGAGTTTAAACTTGGTGATAGCATCACTGTTGATGTTTTCAGCGAAGGAGAATTTGTTGATGTACAAGGTGTATCAAAAGGTAAAGGTTTTCAAGGTGTTGTTAAACGTCACGGTTTTGGTGGTGTTGGACAAGCAACACACGGTCAACACAACCGTTTAAGAGCACCAGGTTCAGTTGGAGCATCTTCTTATCCATCACGTGTATTCAAAGGAATGCGTATGGCTGGAAGAATGGGTGGTGATAATGTTAAAGTTCAAAATCTTAGAGTTTTGAAAGTAGTTGCTGAAAAGAATCTACTTGTTGTTAAAGGAGCTATTCCTGGATGCAAAAACTCTTATGTAATCATTCACAAGTAATGGAAGTAAAAGTTTTAGATATCAAAGGAAAAGATACTGGGAGAAAAGTTCAACTTTCTGATTCAGTATTCGGTATAGAGCCAAATAAACATGCGGTATATCTTGATGTTAAGCAATATCTTGCTAATCAAAGACAAGGAACTCACAAAGCTAAAGAAAGAGCTGAAGTTGCCGGAAGTACTCGTAAAATTAAGAAGCAAAAAGGTACAGGTACTGCCCGTGCTGGTAGTGCGAAAAATCCATTGTTCAAAGGTGGAGGTACAGTTTTCGGTCCAAGACCAAGAAGCTATTCTTTCAAATTGAACAAAAGCTTAAAGCGTTTAGCAAGAAAATCTGCTTTCTCTTTAAAAGCGAAAGAATCAAATATAGTAGTAGTTGAAGATTTTACTTTTGACACTCCAAACACTAAAAACTTTATGTCTGTTTTAAGTGCTTTAGGATTAGAGAATAAAAAATCTTTATTTGTGTTGGGTGATTCAAATAAAAATGTATATTTGTCGTCACGCAATTTAAAAGCTTCTAACGTAGTAACTAATTCAGAATTAAGCACTTACGCAATATTAAACGCGAATAATTTAGTGCTTCTAGAAGGTTCTTTAGAAGGAATTGAAGAAAATTTAAGTAAATAACAAGCCATGAGTATCATAGTTAAGCCTATTATTACAGAAAAAATCACCAAAGATGGTGAAGTTTTCAATCGTTTTGGTTTCGTTGTAGATAAAAAAGCTAACAAAGTACAAATTAAGAAAGCTGTTGAAGCTACTTATGGAGTATCAGTTGTTAGTGTTAATACAATGAATGTTAGACCAGATAGAACTACTAAATACACTAAAAGTGGTTTAATAAGTGGAAAGTCAAATGCTTACAAAAAAGCAATTGTACAAGTACAAGAAGGAGAAACAATAGATTTTTACAACAATATCTAATAAATTAAGATGTCAGTAAGAAAATTAAAACCTATTACCCCGGGTCAGCGTTTTAGAGTTGTTAATGGTTTTGACGCCATTACAACTGATAAGCCGGAGCGTTCATTGATCGCACCGATAAAAAACTCAGGAGGTAGAAATAGTCAAGGAAAAATGACCATGCGTTACACAGGCGGTGGTCACAAACAAAGATATCGTATCATTGATTTCAAAAGAACTAAAGTTGGTGTTCCAGCTAAAGTGAAATCAATTGAGTACGATCCGAACAGAACTGCTTTTATCGCATTATTATGGTATGCTGATGGAGAGAAAACGTATATCGTTGCTCAAAACGGTTTACAAGTTGGACAAACTGTAGTGTCTGGCGAAGAAGCTTCCCCAGAAATTGGAAATACTTTACCATTAAGTAAAATTCCATTAGGAACTGTAATTTCATGTATTGAATTACGTCCAGGACAAGGAGCTACTATTGCTAGAAGTGCAGGTACTTTTGCTCAATTAATGGCAAGAGATGGAAAATATGCTACAATTAAAATGCCGTCAGGAGAAACAAGATTAATCTTGTTAACTTGTTCAGCTACAATTGGAGCAGTATCTAATTCTGATCATCAATTAATTGTATCTGGTAAAGCAGGTAGAACTAGATGGTTAGGAAGAAGACCAAGAACAAGACCAGTAGCTATGAACCCTGTCGATCACCCAATGGGTGGTGGTGAAGGTCGTTCATCTGGAGGTCATCCACGTTCTAGAAAAGGTCTTCCTGCTAAAGGTTATAGAACTCGTTCTAAAGTTAACCCGAGTAATAAGTATATTGTTGAACGCAGAAAGAAATAATTAGATAGACATGGCACGTTCATTAAAAAAAGGACCTTTTGTACACTACAAATTAGATAAGAAAGTTCAAGAAAATATTGAAAAAGGAAACAAAGGTGTTGTTAAGACTTGGTCTAGAGCATCTATGATTACTCCTGATTTCGTAGGACAAACTATCGCAGTACACAATGGTCGTCAATTTGTTCCAGTTTATGTAACTGAGAACATGGTAGGACACAAATTAGGAGAATTTTCACCAACAAGATCATTTAGAGGTCACGCTGGAGCAAAAAACAAAGGTAAAAAATAAGAAGCAATGGGAGTTCGTAAAAGAGAAACAGCAGACGCAAGAAAAGAGGCTAACAAGTCTATAGCTTTTGCAAAATTGAATAACTGCCCTACTTCACCTAGAAAAATGCGCTTAGTAGCAGACTTGGTAAGAGGTCAGAAAGTGGAAAGAGCTTTAAATATATTAAGATTTAGCTCAAAAGAAGCTTCAAGAAAATTAGAGAAATTAGTATTATCTGCAATCAACAATTGGGAGCAGAAAAATGCTGAAGGAAACGTTTCAGAAGCAGGCTTGTTTATAAAAGAAATCCGTGTAGATGGTGGAATGATGTTAAAAAGACTTCGTCCAGCTCCACAAGGAAGAGCACACAGAATAAGAAAACGTTCAAACCACGTAACAATCGTGTTAGGAGCTAATGATAACACACAAAGCAATTAATTAAGATGGGACAAAAGACAAATCCAATAGGAAACAGACTTGGTATCATCAGAGGATGGGATTCAAACTGGTATGGTGGAAATGATTACGGTGATAAAATCGCTGAAGATTATAAAATCAGAAAGTATATTCATGCTCGTTTATCAAAAGCTAGTGTATCAAAGATAATTATCGAGAGAACTTTAAAACTTGTAACCGTTACTATCACTACTGCAAGACCTGGTATCATTATCGGAAAAGGTGGACAAGAGGTAGACAAGTTGAAAGAAGAACTTAAGAAAATTACAGACAAAGAAGTTCAAATCAACATCTTTGAAATTAAAAGACCTGAGTTAGACGCTTATTTAGTTGCAACAAGCATCGCTCGTCAAATTGAGAGCCGTATTTCATACAGAAGAGCTATTAAAATGGCTATCGCAGCAGCAATGCGTATGAATGCAGAAGGTATCAAAGTTTTGATTTCTGGTCGTTTGAATGGTGCTGAAATGGCACGTTCAGAAGGTTTTAAAGAAGGAAGAATTCCTTTGTCGACTTTCAGAGCTGACATTGATTACGCACTTGGTGAAGCTCATACTACTTATGGTAGAATGGGAATCAAAGTATGGATCATGAAAGGTGAGGTTTACGGAAAACGTGATTTATCTCCACTAGTTGGAATGGATAAAAAACAAGCTTCTGGTGGAAAAGGTGGAGACTCTCCAAGAGGAGATAGAAAACCTTACAACAAAGGTGGTAAACCAGATGCACGTAAAAGAAAGTAATTTTTTAAATTAAAGAAAAATGTTACAGCCTAAAAGAACAAAATACCGTAAGGTACAAAAAGGTAGAATGAAAGGTGTTTCTCAAAGAGGACACATGCTTTCAAGTGGAATGTTTGGAATTAAATCTGTACATGAAAATGGTATGTTTTTAACTTCACGTCAAATAGAAGCTGCACGTATTGCTGCAACTCGTTTCATGAAAAGAGAAGGACAACTATGGATTAATGTATTTCCAGACAAACCTATAACAAAGAAACCTCTTGAGGTACGTATGGGTAAAGGTAAAGGTGCCGTTGAATATTGGGCTGCCGTTGTTAAACCCGGAAAAATTATGTTTGAAGTTGGAGGAGTTCCTTTGTCAGTTGCTAAAGAGGCATTACGTCTTGCAGCTCAAAAACTTCCAGTAAAAACTAAGTTTGTTGTTGCTAGAGATTTCGAAGCATAATATATATAAAATTATGAAACAATCAGAAATTATTAGTCTGTCTACAGCTGAGTTACAAGTTAGACTTAGTGAAGTAAAGAAAACATACGCTGAATTAAAAACCGCTCACGCTATTTCACCAATTCAAAACCCACTTCAAATTAGAACAATGAGAAGAGCGGTAGCAAGATTGGCAACTGAATTAAGCAAAAGAGAATTGTAATCTGCTGAAAGATGGAAGATAAAAGAAATTTAAGAAAAGAAAGAATTGGTGTAGTTACTAGCAACAAAATGGAGAAATCTATTGTTGTTTCTGAAACAAGAAGAGTAAAGCATCCAATGTATGGTAAGTTCGTGTTAAAAACAAAAAAATACGTTGCACACGACGAAACAAACGACTGTAACATTGGTGATACAGTAAAGATCATGGAAACAAGACCTTTATCTAAGTTGAAATGTTGGAGATTAGTTGAAATCATTGAAAGAGCGAAATAAGTTATGGTACAACAGGAATCTAGATTAAAAGTAGCAGATAACACAGGAGCAAAAGAAGTTTTGACTATCCGTGTTTTAGGAGGAACGAAACGTCGTTATGCCTCTGTTGGAGATAAAATTGTAGTGTCAATTAAAGATGCAACACCAAACGGAAACGTTAAAAAAGGTGCTGTTTCTACTGCAGTTGTTGTACGTACCAAAAAAGAAGTGAGAAGAGCTGATGGATCTTATATCAGATTTGACGATAACGCTTGCGTATTGTTGAATGCTGCTGGAGAAATGAGAGGAACTCGTGTTTTTGGTCCGGTTGCCAGAGAACTTCGTGAAAAACAATTCATGAAAATTGTATCATTAGCACCAGAAGTGCTTTAATTCGATTAATGATGACAAAGTTAAAAATAAAATCAGGCGATGTAGTAAGAGTTATTGCTGGAGACCACAAAGGTACAGAAGGTAAAGTTCTTAGAGTTGACCGTGAGAAAAATAAAGCGATTGTTGAAGGTGCTAACATGGTTTCAAAACATACGAAACCAAGTGCAAAAAACCCTCAAGGAGGAATCGTTAAGAAAGAAGCTCCTATTCATATTTCTAATTTAGCTTTAATAGATCCAAAATCTAAAGAGGCTACAAAAACTGGAACTAGAGTAGAAGGAGATAAGAAAGTGAGATTTTCTAAAAAATCAAATCAAGTATTATAGTTATGGCATATATCCCTAGACTAAAAGAGGAGTACAAGAGCAGAGTTATCGCTGCTCTTAAAGAAGAGTTCGGTTACAAAAACGTAATGCAAGTTCCTAAACTTGAAAAAATCGTTATTAGCCGTGGAGTTGGTGCAGCTGTATCAGATAAAAAATTAGTTGACTACGCAGTAGATGAACTAACTAAAATTACTGGTCAAAAAGCTTTAGCTACAATTTCCAAAAAAGACGTAGCGTCATTCAAATTAAGAAAAGGAATGCCGATTGGAGCAAAAGTAACTTTACGTGGAGAAAGAATGTATGAGTTTTTAGATAGACTTATTACTTCAGCTTTACCTCGTGTAAGAGACTTTAGCGGAATCAAAGCTACTGGATTTGATGGAAGAGGAAATTACAACTTAGGAGTTTTGGAGCAAATCATTTTCCCAGAAATTGATATTGATAAAGTAAACAAAATTTCAGGTATGGATATTACTTTTGTAACTTCAGCAAGCACTGATAAAGAAGCAAAATCATTATTAGCAGAATTAGGTTTACCTTTTAAAAAGAATTAAGACATGGCTAAAGAATCAATGAAAGCCCGCGAGGTTAAGAGAGAAAAAACGGTAGCTAAGTATGCTGAAAAGAGAAAAGCTTTATTAGAAGCTGGAGACTATGAAGGTTTACAAAAATTACCTAAAAATGCTTCACCAGTTCGTTTACACAATCGTTGTAAATTAACAGGTAGACCAAGAGGTTATATGCGTCAATTCGGTCTTTCACGTGTAACATTCCGTGAAATGGCTAACCAAGGATTAATTCCAGGAGTAAAAAAAGCTAGCTGGTAGTTAGTTTATTTCAGCAGATAATTGTACATTTGCCAGCTTTTAGCCGGTAACGTACAATTATCTGCTTTAAAAAATGAGTTTAATGGCTTCAGGTTCAGTGGAATAGTTCTTCTGAAAACCGTCGCCACAATTTTATAAATATGTATACAGATCCAATTGCAGATTATCTTACGAGAGTTAGAAATGCAGTGAGAGCTAACCACAAAGTGGTTGAGATCCCAGCATCTAATCTTAAAAAAGAAATCACAAAGATTTTATTCGATCAAGGATATATCTTAAGTTACAAATTTGAAGACAACACTGTTCAGGGTTCAATCAAAATTGCTTTAAAGTATGATAAAGATACTAAAGAGCCAGTAATTAAAGATATCCAAAGAATTAGTAAACCAGGTTTACGTAAGTACGCAGGTGCTTCTAAATTACCAAGAATCTTAAATGGTTTAGGTATTGCTATTGTTTCTACATCAAAAGGATTGATGACAGGAAAACAAGCTAAGCAATTAAATGTTGGTGGAGAAGTAATTTGTTACGTATACTAATTAAAAGCTAAACGATGTCAAGAATAGGTAAAAATCCAGTTGCAATCCCTGCCGGAGTTACTGTTGAAGTAGCAGAAGGAGTGGTTACAGTTAAAGGAAAATTAGGACAACTTACACAGGAGTTTTCGGACGTAACTGTTAAGATTGAAGAAGGTCAAGTTATTGTTGAGAGATCATCAGATCACAAAGACCAAAGAGCTAAACATGGTTTATACAGATCATTAATCAATAATATGATTGTTGGTGTATCTACTGGTTTCACTAAAGAATTAGAGCTTGTGGGTGTGGGATACAGAGCTTCAAATCAAGGTCAAAAACTTGATTTAGCTTTAGGTTTTTCACATAATATCGTTTTAGAAGTTGCTCCAGAGGTTACTGTTGAGACAATTTCAGAAAAAGGTAAGAACCCTATCGTAAAACTTACATCTTATGATAAACAACTTTTAGGTGCTATCACTGCGAAAATTAGAAATTTCCGTAGACCAGAACCATATAAAGGAAAAGGTATCAAGTTTGTAGGTGAAGTATTAAGAAGAAAAGCAGGTAAATCAGCTTAAAAATATAGATTATGTCATTAACAAAATCTGAAAGAAGACAGAGAATCCAGTATAGAATAAGAAAGATTGTAAGCGGTACTGCTGCAAGACCAAGACTTTCTGTATTCAGAAGTAACAAAGAAATCTATGCTCAGCTCATAGACGATGTCAATGGTGTTACTCTATTAGCTACTTCATCTAGAGATAAAGGAGTAGATTCTAAAGGAACAAACGTAGAAGTTGCTACACTAGTTGGAAAATTAGTTGCAGAAAAAGCGTTACAAGCCGGTATCGATACAGTAACTTTCGATAGAGGAGGTTATTTATATCACGGTCGTATTAAATCATTAGCAGAAGGCGCAAGAGCGGCTGGACTTAAATTCTAATATATTATGTCTAAATATAAAAATGTAGAATTAGTAAAACCTAGTGGTCTTGAATTAAAAGATCGTTTGGTTAGTGTAAATCGTGTTACCAAAGTAACAAAAGGTGGTAGAGCTTTTGGCTTTTCTGCAATTGTTGTTGTAGGTGATGAAAATGGAGTAGTTGGTCACGGATTAGGAAAATCTAAAGACGTTTCTGAAGCAATTGCGAAAGCAGTAGAAGATGCAAAGAAAAATCTAGTAAGAATTCCTTTAAGTGGACAATCTGTTCCTCACGAACAAAAAGGTAAATTTGGTGGAGCTCGTGTTTTCTTAATGCCTGCATCTCATGGTACAGGAGTTATTGCTGGTGGTGCTGTTCGTTCAGTACTTGAATCAGTTGGAATTCACGACGTATTATCAAAATCTCAAGGGTCTTCTAATCCACATAACGTGGTGAAAGCAACTTTTGATGCATTACTACAAATGAGAAGCGCTTATACTGTTGCAAAACAAAGAGGTGTTTCTTTAGAGAAAGTTTTTAAAGGTTAATTCAAGGAAATTATGGCTAAATTATTAGTAAAACAAGTTAGAAGTAAAATCAACTGTCCTCTTACACAAAAAAGAGGTTTAGAGGCTTTGGGTCTAAAAAAAATGAATCAAGTTGTAGAACATGATTCAAACCCAACTATCCTTGGAATGATCAATAAAGTTAAACACTTAGTTTCCGTAACGGAAGTTAAATAACAATTTATAGTTATGAATTTAAGTAACTTACAACCTGCTGAAGGTTCTACGCACAATCAAAATAAAAGATTAGGTAGAGGAGAAGGTTCTGGTAAAGGTGGTACTTCTGCAAGAGGTCACAAAGGAGCAAAATCTCGTTCTGGTTATTCTAAGAAAATTGGTTTTGAAGGTGGTCAAATGCCACTTCAAAGACGTGTACCTAAGTTTGGTTTCACAAATGTTAATAGAATTGAGCATCAAGGTGTAAATCTTGATACGCTACAAGCTTTAGTTGACAACGGAATTGTAACAGATACTGTAGATTTCTCAGTATTAGTTGAAAACCGTTTAGCTACAAAATCTGAATTAGTGAAGATTTTAGGTAGAGGAGAATTGAAAGCAAAATTAAAAGTAACTGCTCACAAATTTACTGCTACTGCAAAAGCTGCAATTGAAGCAGCAGGTGGAGAAGCAGTAACATTATAATATTCTGACTTTATGAAGAATTTTATTGAATCGTTTAGAAATGTTTGGAAAATTGAGGAGTTAAAGAATAGAATTCTTTGGACTTTAGGTTTACTAGTTATCTATCGCTTTGGCGCTCACGTAACTTTACCTGGAATCGATGCTACTCAATTGGCTGGACTTGAAGGACAAACAAAAGACGGAATAGGATCTATTCTTGATATGTTTACTGGAGGTTCATTCTCTAAAGCATCTGTTTTCGCATTAGGTATCATGCCTTACATTTCTGCTTCAATTGTAGTTCAGTTAATGGGAATAGCAATTCCTTACTTGCAAAAATTACAAAAGGATGGTGAAAGTGGAAGAAAGAAAATTAACCAAATAACACGTTGGTTAACAATCGGAATTACACTTTTACAAGGTCCAGGTTATATCTATAACTTGTACAGAACTATCCCAAATAGTGCGTTTTTGTTAGGTTTTGATTCGTTTTCATTCTTATTTTCATCAGTTTTAATTTTAACTACAGGAACAATTTTTGCAATGTGGTTGGGAGAAAAAATAACTGATAAAGGTATTGGAAATGGTATTTCATTATTGATTATGGTTGGAATTCTTGCTAGATTGCCTGAGGCATTTTTACAAGAAGTAACTTCAAGAATGGAAGGTGCAAACGGAGGTTTGATGTTAATTGCTATTGAAATTATTGTATGGATGCTTGTTATTATAGCTTGCGTACTTTTAGTAATGGCAATTAGAAAAATTCCAGTACAATATGCAAGAAGAACTAATGCAGGTGACTTTGAACAAGATATGTTAGGTGGAAACAGACAATGGATTCCATTAAAACTTAATTCAGCAGGTGTTATGCCAATCATTTTTGCGCAAGCAATTATGTTTATCCCGGCAGCGTTAGCTGGTTTGTCTCAGTCAGAAACATCGCAATCAATTGCAGGTGCATTTAGTAATATGTTCGGATTTTGGTATAATTTAGTGTTTGCTTTATTAATCCTTATCTTTACATTCTTTTATACAGCAATTACAGTTCCTACAAATAAAATGGCAGATGATTTAAAAAGAAGCGGTGGATTTATTCCAGGTATTAAACCAGGTGTTGAAACTTCAGATTTTTTAGATAAAATTATGTCATTAATTACATTTCCAGGCGCATTATTTCTTGCATTAATTGCTGTGTTCCCAGCTTTAGTAGTAAGCATTGGTGTTCAACAATCTTGGGCTATGTTCTATGGCGGAACTTCTTTGATTATTATGGTAGGAGTTGCAATCGACACTATTCAACAAATAAACACTTATTTATTGAATAAGCATTATGATGGTTTAATGAAAAGTGGTAAAAATAGAAAAGCAGTAGCTTAATTTTTATGGCAAAACAATCAGCAATAGAACAAGACGGATCAATAATTGAAGCATTATCAAATGCTATGTTCCGTGTAGAATTAGAAAACGGACATATCGTTATCGCACACATCTCTGGAAAAATGCGTATGCATTACATTAAATTGTTACCTGGTGACAAAGTAAAACTAGAAATGAGTCCTTATGATTTGTCTAAAGCAAGAATCACTTACAGATACTAAAGTTATTTAAAAATGAAAGTAAGAACATCAGTAAAGAAAAGAAGCGCAGAATGTAAGATTGTGCGTAGAAAAGGAAGATTATACGTTATTAACAAAAAGAATCCTAGATTTAAACAAAGACAAGGATAATTATGGCAAGAATAGCAGGGGTAGATATACCTAAAAACAAAAGAGGTGTTATAGCACTTACCTATATCTTCGGAGTAGGAAAAAGTAGAGCTATTGAGGTTTTAGAAAAAGCTCAAGTAAGCCAAGATATTAAAGTTCAAGATTGGAATGATGACCAAATCGGAGCAATCCGTGAGGCAATTTCTTTTTACAAAATTGAAGGAGAACTACGTTCTGAAACTTCATTAAACATCAAACGTTTAATGGATATCGGTTGTTACAGAGGAATTCGTCATAGATCGGGTCTTCCATTAAGAGGACAAAGAACTAAAAACAATTCTAGAACAAGAAAAGGTAAGAGAAAAACTGTTGCTAACAAGAAAAAAGCAACTAAATAGTAAGTAATATGGCTAAAGCAAGTACAAAAAAACGTAAGGTTATTATTGAATCTTCAGGCGAAGCTCATATTAGTGCTACCTTTAACAACATCATCATCTCGTTAACAAACAAGAAAGGTGAAGTAATTTCTTGGTCTTCTGCCGGTAAAATGGGTTTCAGAGGTTCAAAAAAGAACACTCCTTATGCAGCGCAAATGGCTGCAGAAGATTGTGGTAAAGTAGCATTAGAAGCTGGATTGAAGAAAGTTAAAGTTTATGTTAAAGGTCCAGGTAATGGAAGAGAATCTGCGATCAGATCTTTACATAACAGCGGAATTGAAGTAACAGAAATCATTGACGTTACTCCAATGCCTCACAACGGATGTCGTCCTCCAAAAAGACGTAGAGTATAATTTTTACTGTCTTTTCAGTAAATAATACAACTATAATTAAGTATAACAAGAGAAAGAACAAAGATTATCGAAGGATTTATTGACCTGAATTCATAATCTCTATCTCAAAACAATTTTAAAATGGCAAGATATACTGGTCCAAGTACAAAAATCGCTCGTAAATTTGGCGAAGCAATTTTCGGAGCTGATAAAGCTTTCGATAAAAGAAATTATCCTCCTGGACAACACGGGATGGCTAAAAAAAGAGGTAAAAAATCTGAATATGCTGTCCAGTTAATGGAAAAGCAAAAAGCTAAATATTCTTACGGAATTTTAGAAAAACAATTCAGAAACTTATTCGAAAAAGCAGCAGCTTCTAAAGGTGTAACTGGTGAAATCCTTTTACAATTATGTGAAGCACGTTTAGATAACGTTGTTTTCAGAATGGGAATCGCTTCTACAAGAAGAGCAGCAAGACAAATCGTTTCTCACCGTCACATTACTGTAAATGGTGAATTAGTAAACATCCCATCATACCACTTAAAACCGGGTGATGTAGTTGCAGTTCGTGAAAAATCAAAATCTTTAGAGTCAATTGAACGTTCTTTATCAAACTCTAGTCATGTTTATGAATGGATTACTTGGAATAATGATACTAAATCTGGTACGTTCGTTACTGTTCCTGCTAGACTTCAAATTCCAGAAAACATTAAAGAACAATTAATCGTAGAGTTGTACAACAAATAATAATTGACACTAGTCTAAATTATGGCAATATTTAATTTTCAAAAGCCCGATAAAGTTATCATGATCGATTCAACCGATTTTGAAGGTAAGTTTGAGTTCAGACCTTTAGAACCTGGTTACGGATTGACAGTTGGTAATGCACTTAGAAGAGTTTTACTTTCTGCACTAGAAGGTTATGCTATCACATCTACAAGAATTGAAGGTGTTGAGCATGAGTTTTCTACTATTTCAGGAGTTGTTGAAGATGTTACAGAAATTATCCTTAACCTTAAACAAGTACGTTTCAAACGTCAAATTGAAGATATCGATAACGAATCAGTAACTATATCTATAACTGGTAAAGAGCAAATCACTGCTGGCGATTTTCAAAAATTTATCTCTGGTTTTCAAGTTTTAAACCCAGATTTAATCATCTGTAATCTAGATTCAAAAGTTAATTTCAACATGGAGTTAACAATTGAAAAAGGTAGAGGATACGTTCCTGCAGAAGAAAATAAAAAGCAAAATGCTGCTATCGGTACAATCTTTACAGATTCTATCTTTACACCAGTGAAAAACGTGAAATATGCTATTGAAAATTTCCGTGTTGAGCAAAAAACAGATTATGAAAAGTTAGTTTTCGAAATTAAAACTGATGGTTCAATCAATCCAAAAGACGCTCTTACTGAAGCTGCAAAAGTATTAATTCACCACTTCATGTTATTCTCAGATGAAAGAATCACTCTTGAGGCAGACGAAATCGCTCAAACAGATTCATACGATGAGGAATCATTGCATATGAGACAATTGCTTAAAACTAAGCTTGTCGATATGGATTTATCTGTAAGAGCATTAAATTGCTTAAAAGCAGCTGAAGTTGATACATTAGGAGACCTTGTCTCTTTTAACAAACACGACTTAATGAAGTTCCGTAACTTCGGTAAAAAATCTTTAACAGAATTAGATGAACTAGTTGCTGTGAAAAATTTAACCTTCGGAATGGATTTGTCAAAATATAAATTAGATAAAGACTAGTTCTTTATTCAAATTAAATAGCATTTAAAATGAGACACGGAAAAAAAGTAAATCACTTAAGCAGACAGACTGGACATAGAAAATCTATGTTAGCTAATATGGCTTGTTCACTTATTGAGCACAAACGTATTAACACAACTGTTGCTAAAGCAAAAGCGCTTAAACAATTTGTTGAGCCTTTAATCACTAAATCAAAAGAAGATACTACTCACAATCGTCGTATAGTATTCGCTTACCTTCGCAACAAATACGGAGTTACTGAACTTTTTAGAGAAGTAGCTGCTAAAGTTGGTGATCGTCCAGGTGGATACACTCGTATCATCAAAGTTGGAAACCGTTTAGGTGATAACGCAGATATGGCAATGATCGAACTTGTAGATTTCAACGAACTTTACAATGGTGGTAAAAAAGAAGAGAAAAAAGCTAAAAGCCGTCGTGGTGGAAAAGCTAAAAAAACTGAAACTCCTGTTGCAGAAACAGAAGCTCCAGAAATTTCTTCAGAAGAAACTACTGATAAAGCAGAATAATGAATTCAATTTCATAAATATAAAGGATAAGCTATTTTTAGTTTATCCTTTTTTTTATGTTCCATTGGTAAATAAATATTCTGTAAGATTAAGGAGCGAATGGGTCGGGCTTTATCAGCAATCCATGTTCCTGCTTTCCGCAGTATCTTTATTGTTTTTAAGAAAAATAATAAAGGATACTTGCTCCAATCAGGGCTAAAGAAGTAACTACAGGAATGTTTATAAACTTTCACAAAACAACACGCAAATAATTGCAAGATTTGAGTTAATAAAATAACTTTGCAAAACACAATACAACACAACTAAACTATTACAAATGAAGTACACGACAAGACCACAAGCCCTACTTTTACTTGCAGACGGAACCATATTCTACGGTAAATCAATCGGAATTTCAGGAACAACTTTTGGTGAAGTATGCTTTAATACCGGAATGACAGGTTACCAAGAAATTTTTACCGATCCATCTTATTTCGGACAAATAATGGTAGCTACAAATCCACACATAGGAAATTATGGCGTAAATGAAAACGAAGTAGAATCAGAAAAAATAATGATTTCTGGACTAGTTTGTAAAAATTTCAGCTTCAATCACTCACGTCCAGATTCAGAAAGCAATCTATACGATTATTTCGAAAAACAAAATCTAGTTTGCATCTCAGATGTAGATACAAGAGCTTTAGTAGGATACATCAGAGACAACGGAGCACAAAACGCCGTAATCTCAACAGACGGAACTTCAATCGAAGAACTAAAAAAACAACTAGAAAATGTTCCGAATATGGTTGGATTAGAACTAGCTTCTAAAGTTTCAACCAAAGAACCATACTTCTTCGGAAACGAAAATGCAGCTTTCAAAATCTCTGCCTTAGATCTTGGTATCAAAAGAAACATCCTTAGAAATCTTGCTAAAAGAGATTGCTACATAAAAGTATTTCCATACAACACTTCTTTCGAAGAGTTAAAAGCATTTAATCCAGATGGATATTTCTTATCAAATGGTCCTGGTGATCCAGAACCTTTGGAAGGTGTAATTAATGTTGCTAAAGAAATTTTAAATGGTGATAAACCAGTTTTCGGAATTTGTCTAGGTCACCAAATCATAGGCTTAGCCAACGGAATTTCTACCTATAAAATGTTCAATGGTCACAGAGGAATCAATCATCCTGTAATGAATGTTTTAACTGGTAAAGGTGAAATTACATCTCAAAATCATGGTTTTGCTGTAAACAGAGAAGAATTAGAAAAAAATCAAGATTTAGAAATTACACATTTCCACATTAATGATAATACTGTGGCTGGAATGCGAATGAAAAATAAAGATTGTTTCTCTGTACAATACCATCCAGAAGCAAGTCCTGGTCCACACGATTCAAGTTATTTATTCGATGAATTCATAACAAATATCAAAAATAATAAAAGCATCTTAGCCTAATTTAAGTTGTTTTTAAAAATTATAAATCACTAAAACGATTGCGTTTATAAGTTTTTTTTAATTAACAAATTTGCATTTTAACTTTCTGTAAATTTGTAGTATTAACAAAAATAACAACCATAAATTAACAAATAATCATAAACAATGAGTATTATTATCAAAGTTCACGCAAGACAAATTCTTGACTCAAGAGGAAATCCTACAATAGAAGTAGATGTTGTTACAGAAAACGGTGTTTTAGGTCGCGCTGCTGTTCCATCTGGAGCATCAACAGGCGAACATGAAGCAGTAGAACTTCGCGATGGTGGAAAAGCCTTCATGGGTAAAGGAGTTTTAAAAGCGGTAGAAAATGTAAATACAACAATTGCTTCTGAATTACTTGGAACTTCTGTATTCGAACAAAATCATATCGATCAAGTAATGATTGATTTAGATGGAACTCACAATAAATCGGTTCTTGGTGCTAACGCAATTTTAGGTGTTTCTCTTGCTGTTGCAAAAGCTGCTGCCAATGAATTAGGATTGCCTTTATACCGTTACATCGGTGGTGTTTCTGCCAATACATTGCCAGTTCCAATGATGAACATCATCAACGGTGGTTCACATTCTGATGCGCCAATCGCGTTTCAAGAATTCATGATTATGCCAGTAAAAGCAACTTCTTTTACACACGCAATGCAAATGGGAACTGAAATTTTCCATAATCTTAAAAAAGTATTACACGATAGAAATCTTTCTACAGCTGTTGGTGACGAAGGTGGTTTTGCACCAAATCTTGCTGGCGGAACAGAAGATGCTTTAGATACAATCAAAAAAGCAGTTGAAAACGCAGGTTATAAATTTGGAGACGAAATTATGATTGCTCTAGATTGCGCTGCTTCAGAATTTTATGTAGACGGAAAATACGATTACACAAAATTTGAAGGTGCAACTGGAAAAATTAGAACATCAAAAGAACAAGCAGAATATTTAGCTTCACTTGCAGCAAATTATCCAATTATTTCTATCGAAGACGGAATGTATGAAGACGATTGGGAAGGTTGGAAATATTTAACTGAATTAATTGGTGATAAAACACAATTAGTTGGAGATGATTTATTTGTAACGAACGTTCAACGTTTAGCAACAGGAATTGAAAAAGGAATTGCCAACTCAATTTTAGTAAAAGTAAACCAAATCGGTACATTAACAGAAACAATTGCTGCTGTAAATATGGCACACAATGCAGGTTATACATCAGTAATGTCTCACCGTTCTGGAGAAACAGAAGATA
>NZ_DQDX01000186.1:0-216 GCF_003525665.1 Flavobacterium sp. | reverse complement strand
CGTTCTGGAGAAACAGAAGATAATACTATTGCAGATTTAGCAGTAGCTTTAAACTGTGGTCAAATTAAAACTGGTTCAGCTTCACGTTCAGATCGTATGGCAAAATACAATCAACTGCTTCGTATTGAAGAAGAACTTGGTGCAACTGCTTACTTTCCTGGAGTAAAAGCTTTTAAGCAAAAGTAGTTTTAAAAAATAAATAATTAAAACCTGGCT
>NZ_DQDX01000188.1:29038-29363 GCF_003525665.1 Flavobacterium sp. | reverse complement strand
AGCAAACTCTGAAAAATTTTTTATGAAGTTTATTTTCTTGTATCTAACAAATAAGATTACAGAAAAAATAAAAGTAATAAGTACAAATAATAGAATAATAACAAACCAATTTTTAAAAAAAAGGGCCTGAAACATGTTGGTTTTTGAATATAAAAACCTTATAATGAGGGAATTAAATTCTAATTTTAAGTTTAGAAGATTTAGGCAAATTTTCAAAATAAAATATATTGTTCTTGCTGTTAATTTTAGAGCAATATCTAAAAAAAAAGTTGATGTTTAACGTTAAAACCAACGCATCATTTTCTTTATAAAATGTATTTTATTT
>NZ_DQDX01000188.1:23874-28874 GCF_003525665.1 Flavobacterium sp. | reverse complement strand
GGAGCATATCTAAAAGGAAGATCTAACCAAGTTTTTTTGTTAACAATTGCTTTTTTATGTGAGAAAATATCAAAATTTAATTTGCCGTGATAAGCTCCAATTCCGCTGTTTCCAACACCACCAAATGGTAATCTATTGTTAGAAAAATGTACAATGGTATCATTGATGCATCCGCCACCAAAAGAATATTTTTTTACAATTTCTTTGGCCCAATTTATTCTATTGGAAAACACATAAAGTGATAATGGTTTTTCGTAATTTGAAATTATTTGCTCAATTTCAGTTTCATTTTTATAACTAATTATCGGCAAAATTGGTCCGAAAATTTCGTCTTTCATTACTACGCTATCCAATTGTGATTCGTCCAAAAGAGTAGGAGCGATGTAATAATCTGCATTGTTAGTTTTACCGCCAAAAAGTACTTTTTCGTTGTTTAAGAATTCAGAAAGTCGAAGGAAGTTCTTCTCATTGACAATTCGAGGAAAATCGGGAGAAATTTCAGGATTTTCGCCATAAGCAAAGGTGATTTCTTCTTTTAATGCTTCAACAATTTTCGATTTTACATTGGTATGAACTAGTAAATAATCGGGTGCAATGCAGGTTTGTCCAGCATTTAGAAATTTTCCCCAAACAATTCGTTTGGCGGTTACTTGAACATTGCAATTTTCATCAATAATACACGGATTTTTTCCGCCAAGTTCCAATGTCACTGGAGTTAAAAATTCTGCTGCTGCTTTTGCAACCACTTTTCCAACGGTAACGCTTCCTGTAAAGAAAATATAATCCCAACGCTGAGCTAGTAGTTTTGTAGAAACTTCGGCATCACCTTCAATGACTTCAACATGGTTTTTATCAAATACTTCTGCTACTATTTTAGAAATAATTTTGGAGGTATTCGAAGTTAATTCTGATGGTTTTAATACGACTTGATTTCCTGCAGAAACTGCTGCTATTAAAGGACATAAAGCCAATTGAAACGGATAATTCCAAGGCGAAATTACAAGTACTTTTCCATAAGGTTCGCTCAAAATATAATCGGACGACGGAAAATTTAAAAGTGAAGGCAAAACCTTTTTTGGTTTTGCCCACTTATTAATGTTTTTAATGGTGTGTTTTAAATCGGAAATCACATAACTAGTTTCGGTTATAACTGATTCAAATTCAGATTTTTTGAAGTCGTTATATAAAGCTAAAGTAATTTCATTTTCATACTTTATTAAGGTAGAAAGAAGAAGTTTTAGTTTGTCTTTTCGGTAAGCAATGTTAGTTTTGAATTCCATTTTTTATAAAAATCCCCATCTAAAACCAGTGTAAATATCTGCTTGTTTGCTATTATCGCTCGCTAAAGCAGTAATCACAGAACTTGATCCTAAGTAAAATCCGCCAATTCTAAAACCAACACCACTGCTAAATCCTGCAATTTCGGTATTGCTAAAAGGTGCAAATACTTCAAAAAATCTAGTTGTAAAACGTGGCGTAATGGTTACAATGTTTTGAGCTGTGATTTGATCGTTACCGTTATTTTCATTCAGCTTTTGTTGTAAAAATCCCGAAATGAAAACTTTAGGAATAAGTTTTACATCGGCATAAGCTGTAATGGTAGTTGGTAATTTTACTGTGAATTCGTTCTTTTCTGCTTCTACTTTATTTAAATAGCCTTCGTTAATGAGAATTTCTTCAACTTCTTGAAGATTTTCGACATTTTGAAATTGATTTAAGTTTAAACCAGGATTCCCTATTGTTGCTGACGGAATATTTAAAACATAATTAGTGGCGTAATTATTATCGTCTTTAAACGTCATTGAGCCAATATTTCTTACAGATAAACCTGCATTCAATTTGTATTTATTTTGATTCTTCTTCGGATTATCTTCGGGTTGATCTCTCCATTGGTAGTTAATTCCTAAATCGCCAGAAAAACCGTTTAATCCGCCAATTAGTGATTTGGTATAGTCATTAACATTTGAAAAATTATCTGCCAATCCGCCAGAATAGGCAATATTTAGGTTGACATTGTTAACATTACTCAAGTAAACATCGCCAGCAGTATTTGTAATTGTTCCGTTAAATTTATCCAAACCAAGGTTAGAATACGATCCAGGAAAAAGTAATTTAAAAGTAGCTCCAACATTAAATTTATGTTCGGCATTGTTGATGATATTCATGGCGCCAGTCAGCCCAACTTCACCCCAAGTGGTTCCACTTAAACGCTGGTTGTAATCATTGCTAATTGTTGTTGAACCAAATAAACTGTTCAAACCTGCATTCACCAATCCATCACCAAGATTTGGATCTACGTCAACAACATCAAGTTTTCCTGTGATTTTTGTGGTAATTGCAAAGGCTAATTTTTTGTATTTCATTCCAAAACTTGGTCCGTAAATTTCGGTGTCCACTCTTAAATTTACTGGATCATTTCCTGTAAAAAGTATGGTTTCTAAATCGCTATCAGAAAAAAGGTCGTTAATACCAATTTTGTTATTAGAAACATTGGCACTTAAGGAATAGAAACCTACTTCAAATGTGTGTGACATGTTAACAAGTTCGGCCGGATTGTTGGTTGCAGATAAAACTCCAACGCGATTAGAAGTCGTTAAACCAGCAAAATGCTCTTGTGAAAAAGCAGTAATTCCAATTAAGGAAATCGAGGTAATTAGTAATTTTCTCATAGGTATCAATTATAATTTGGGGTTATAACAATTACTTACGTAGAAACCCTACGTTTATGTTTTGTAAATATATACTTTTTTAAATTGAATTCCAAATAGCATCCGATGGAGTTGGAGCAATAATTTCTATATTTTCTTTAGAAACTGGATGTATAAAACTTAATTTTCTAGCATGAAGATGAATGCCGCCATCAGGATTACTGCGGTCAAAACCATATTTTAAATCACCTTTTATTGGTGAACCAATTGCTTGTAATTGGGCGCGAATTTGATGATGTCTTCCCGTATGAAGGTTAATTTCTAAAGCAAAATAGTTGTTTAATTCTTTGATGATTTTATAATCTAAAGATGCTTTTTTACTGTCGGGAACTTCTTTTAGATGTGCTTTGGAAGTGTTGTTTTTTTCATTTCTTTTCAGAAAATGTATCAGGTTATCTTCACTTTTTGGTGGTTTATTTTTTACAACTGCCCAGTACGTTTTACTGGTTTCTCTTTCGCTAAACATTTTATTCAATCGTTCCAATGCTTTGCTGGTTTTGGCAAAAACTACGATTCCGGTTGTTGGTCTGTCTAATCTGTGAACTACGCCAAGAAAGACTTCGCCTGCTTTTTCATATTTATCTTTAATGTATTCTTTTACAATTTCGGATAAGGGTTTGTCACCAGTTTTATCGCCTTGCACAATATCGCCAACGCGCTTGTTAATCACAATAATATGATTGTCTTCATGAAGAATTTGAAGATTGGATTTGTTGGAAACGATTTTTTCTGCCATATTTTTTTGATGTTCAGTTTACTGCAAACTAAAATCTGCAAACTGTAATCTGTAATCTGTAATCTGTAATCTGAAACCTGCTATCTGAAACCTGCTATCTAATATTGCTCATTAGCATTTGGAAAATCCTTACTCTTAACATCACTTACATAATTACCGATAGCTTTGGTCATTTGATCGTATAAATCTAAATAACGACGTAAAAATCTCGGACTAAATTCATTGTTCATTCCAAGCATATCGTGAATTACTAAAACTTGTCCGTCAACGCCGCCACCAGCGCCGATTCCTATTACTGGAATCGAAATACTTTGGGCAACTTTTTCCGCTAAATGCGCTGGAATTTTTTCTAAAACCAAGGCAAAACAACCTAATTTTTCTAATAATTTTGCGTCTTCAAGCAATTTCTCAGCTTCGGCATCTTCTTTTGCACGAACGGTGTAAGTTCCAAATTTATAAATAGATTGTGGAGTTAAACCCAAATGTCCCATAACTGGAATTCCGGCGTTTAATATTTTCTTGATTGAATCTTTAATTTCGCTTCCGCCTTCTAATTTTACCGCATGTCCGCCACTTTCTTTCATGATTCTGATTGATGAACGAAGCGCTTCTTTTGGATCCGATTGGTAACTTCCAAAAGGTAAATCTACCACAACCAAAGCGCGTTCAATTGCTCTTACAACACTCGAAGCATGATAAATCATTTGATCTAAAGTTATTGGTAAAGTCGTTTCGTGACCTGCCATAACATTACTGGCAGAATCGCCAACTAAAATTACGTCAACACCAGCAGTATCAACAATTTTTGCCATGGTAAAATCATATGCTGTAAGCATCGAAATCTTTTCGCCATTGGCTTTCATTTCAATTAATGATTTGGTGGTAATTCGTTTGTAATCTTTTTTAGCTACTGACATGAATATTAGATTTTAAATTTCAAATATTAGATTTAAGAATGTAAAAGTACTAAAATCGATTAGTTTTGTAATAAATAGCATAAAAAATATACTAATATTATTGTAACTACAAATTTGTATTAAAATGAAAAAAATATCCTTTTTACTGATTCTGATATTTTCGGTTTCAGTAAACGCTCAAAATCAAGAAGTTCAAAAAACAATCGAAACTTTTTTCGAAGCTTTTCATGCAAAAGATACCGTGAAATTAAAATCAATTTGTTCTGATAAAATTATCTTGCAATCCATCCAAGAAAATGCAAATGGAGGAAAATTATCGGATGAAGCAGCTTCAGAATTTTACAAATCAATTGCTTCAATTCCGGCGAATTTTAATATTAAGGAAAAGATTTTGAATTATTCCATTCAAGTTGATGGCACAATGGCACATGCTTGGACGCCTTATGAATTCTACATAAATGATAAATTGAGTCACAAAGGCGTGAATGCATTTACACTTTTTAAAGAAAACGATGTTTGGAAGATTATTTACGTTATAGACACTAGAAGAAAGTAATTCTGTAATTTTGTATTCTAATTTAGTTTCAAATTGAAAAACATCCTAATCATAGACGACGAAGAAAAACTTCGTGGACTTTA
>NZ_DQDX01000188.1:15511-23788 GCF_003525665.1 Flavobacterium sp. | reverse complement strand
AAAAACTTCGTGGACTTCTTGCAAGAATAGTAAAATCGGAAGGTTTTGATGTTATCGAAGCAGGCGATTTAAAATCGGGTTTTAAGAAATTAGAATCAAATGATATTGACGTAATTTTATGTGATGTAAAACTTCCGGACGGAAATGGCGTTGATTTTCTTGAAAAAATTAAGGCGAGTTTTCCTCTGGTTGAAGTAATTCTTTTAACCGCTTTCGGAAAAATTGCCGATGGTGTTCAAGCTATGAAAAACGGTGCTTTCGATTATATTGTAAAAGGCGATGATAACGATAAAATCATTCCGCTATTATACAAAGCATTAGAAAAATCGGAACTTCAAAAGAAGGTTCAAAAATTAGAAAAACGTATTTCAGATAAATATTCTTTTGATACCATAATTGGAAAATCAAAAGCGTTAGAACAAGTAATTGACTTAGCCAAAAAAGTAGCCAAAACCGATTCGACTGTTTTATTAACTGGAGAAACCGGAACTGGAAAAGAAGTTTTTGCGCAAGCGATTCATGAAAATAGTACTCGTGTTGGAAAATCATTTGTAGCTTTAAATTGCAGTACATTTAGCAAAGAAATTCTAGAGAGCGAATTATTCGGACACAAACAAGGTGCTTTTACCGGAGCTTTAAAAGATAAAAAAGGTTTTATTGAAGAAGCCAATGGTGGCACTTTATTTTTGGATGAAATAGGAGAGATGCCCATCGATTTGCAAGCTAAATTATTACGTGTTTTAGAAACCAACGAATACATTCCGGTTGGAGAAACTACTTCCAAAAAATCAAATTTTAGATTAATTGCAGCAACCAACAGAGATTTAAAAACCGAAAGTGAAAATCATACTTTTCGTTCGGATTTGTATTTTCGATTGAATATTTTCGAAATTATAATTCCGCCATTGCGCGAACGTGTAAAAGATATTTCGCCTTTAACCAGTTATTTTGTCAAACAATTTTCTGATAAAACCAATAAAAAAGAATTAGAAATTGCACCAGATTTTCTTCAAAAATTAGAAGTTTATCATTGGCCAGGAAATGTTCGGGAACTTAAAAATATCATAGAACGTTCGGTTATTTTAGCAGATGCTATTTTAACGCAAGATGTTTTACCTTATGAAATTCAGCACCAGCAAGACAATTCCAATAAAACAATGTCGGCCTTTTCAATGCAAAGTATTGAGAAATTACACATTCAAAAAGTGTTGAATTACACCAAAGGAAACAAAGCAGAAACCGCAAGATTATTAGAAATTGGTATTGCAACATTGTACCGAAAAATTGATGAATTTGGATTATAATTTTTAAGAAAATAAGCTATGACAAGCAATTTAGCGGTAATTAAAAGATATCTCAAAACTGTTTTAAACCTAAAAACCGATCAAGAAGCGGAGCAGATTACTTATGACGAAATAAAATCGGGTGTCGTTTTTAAAGGTACTAACTTTTGGATTATGGCATTTGCGATTTTCATTGCTTGCATTGGATTGAACATCAATTCTAAAGCTGCTGTAATTGGTGCCATGATTATTTCTCCTTTAATGGGACCAATTTTTGGTATCGGATTTTCACTTGGAACTTCCAACACCACTTTGTTGAAATTGAGTTTGAGAAATGTTTTCAGAATTGTTATAATTTCAATTTTGTGTTCCACATTATATTATTTGCTTTCGCCATATCATATCGCCACCGACGAATTATTGTCGTTTTCAAAACCCACAATTTTTGATATTTTCTTAGCTTTTATTGGTGGAATGGCCGGAATGATTGCCATATCACGCCATGATGGAAATCGAGTTTTAGTAGGAATTGCTGTCGCAACCGCTTGTATTCCGCCGCTTTGTACTGCTGGTTTCGGAATCGCAACATTGCAATGGGAATATATTTTAGGCGGATTGTATACCTATTTTATAAATGCGCTTTTCATTTGCTTAGGTTGTTATATGATTACTCGTTATTTAAAATTTGCGAGATTTTCGGAAAGCAATATCAAACACATTAACAGCTATTTTGGAGTCTTGGCTTTTATTACAATTATTCCGGCACTTTATTTAGCTTATAATCTTTGGATGGTAAATGTATATAACGACAAAATAAAATATTTTGTTACCAATGAAATTGAAAAAACACACCATGTAATTCACACAGCTATTGATGTTGAAAATAAAATACTTACAATAGATGTTGTTGTAGACGAGTATGAAGAAGATCTAACAAAATCTATCGAAAATAAACTTGTTAAGCACGATTTAAAGGATACTAAAGTAAAAGTGTTTCAAACCATAAAAGCGATAAACAACAGCTCAGAAATTCAAGTGTTACAAAAACAACTTGATGAACTTAAAGCCCAACTCGAAAAATTAAAATAAAAACTTCTTATTTTGATAAAAGCCTATCATTTTGATAGGTTTTTTTATGCCTAATTTTTGGTATGCTAGTCATAAAATTAACTATCACAGCACCTTACATAATTTTTAATTTATTGGAACAACTTTTGGCATTAGGTGAATGAACATAAAAATTCATTCACAATGAAATCGCCATTTCTCAACTTGATATTTGATTTGGTTAATGGCGATACCATGTTCCATTAAAAATCAAATAATAAATACACATGAAAAATCAAGTTACTACCATTTACAAACAAGCCGAACGCTTTGCTGAGATTACAAAATCAGCCATCATTTCTGGTAACATTGTAAGAGCCAAAAAATGCTTGGCAATTGCCGAACAATTATTTGCCACAGGAAGTTACGAAACCAAAAACGCTATTGCTAACGTTTACGTTTTCTCGGTTTCTACTTTCATGGAATTGCGCCATTGCAGTATTTCCAATCTCTTTCCTCAATCGCTTAAAGCAGAATATCTTAAGCAAATCAATGCCTCTGGAGTTTAATTTAACCTAATTTTTTTTATATGATTATCACTATTCTGTTACTCGCATTAGCTGTTTTGCTGTTTGCGATTTGTTTTAAAACTGTCGAATTCTTCGAAAAAATCTAAATCATGATTGTACTATTTATCGTCGCATTACTCGTTTTTGGGTATTTGGTTTATGTATTAATTAAACCTGAAAAATTTTAACTCCATTAAATTATTTTTTTATGAATACAGAACTATTAGGCGTCATCAGTATTTTTATCATCACCATTATTTTAGCCATTCCAATCGGAAAGTATATTGCTAAAGTTTTTACTGGCGATAAGACGTTACTTGACCCAATTTTCAATCCAATTGAAAAATTTATTTTCAAAATCAGCGGAATCAATTCTACTGAAGAAATGAACTGGAAGCAACACTTAAAAGCACTTTTAAGTATAAATATGGTTTGGTTCTTTCTTTGCTTTTTTATTTTATTATTTCAAGGATCACTATTTTTAAATCCAGACAATAACCCAAACATGACGCCAGATTTGGCATTTAATACCGCCATTTCTTTCCTTGTAAATTGTAATTTACAACATTATTCGGGCGAAAGCGGTGTATCCTATTTATCGCAAATGTTTTTGATGTTTTTGCAATTTGTTTCTGCTGCGGTAGGAATTGCAGCTGCAGCGATGGTTTTTACTGCCATGAAAGAAAGAACTAGTGATAGATTAGGAAATTTTTATAATTTTTTCATTAAAAGTTGTACTCGTATTTTATTACCACTTGCTGCTGTTGTTGCTGTAGCGTTATTATTTAGCGGAACACCAATGACATTCGAAGGAAAAGATGCAATTACTACTTTACAAGGTGATCAAGTTGAAGTTTCTCGTGGACCAGCCGCTGCATTTATCGCTATCAAGCATATAGGAACCAATGGTGGAGGATTTTTTGGAGCAAACTCGGCACATCCGTTAGAAAATCCTAGTTATTTTTCTTGTGCTGTTGAACTTTGGGCACAATTAATTATCCCATTTGCGATGATTTTTGCATTAGGATTTTTCCTGAAAAAACGCAAATTTTCCTATGTTGTTTTTGGAGTAATGACTGTGGGATTTCTACTTTTAGTGATTCCTACAGTAATTAGTGAAATCAATGGAAATCCCGCTATCGAAAAAATGGGAATTACCCAAGCAACTGGAGCTATGGAAGGTAAGGAAGTTCGATTTGGATCAGCAATGTCAGGTTTTTGGAGTATTGCGACTACTGTAATTTCCACAGGTTCTGTAAATAGTATGCACGATAGTTCGATGCCTGTTTCAGGATCGATGCAACTTTTGTCGATGATGATTAATGCTTTTTATGGCGGTTGTGGCGTTGGATGGCTCAATTTCTATATTTTTATTATTCTTGCCGTATTTATATCTGGTTTAATGGTAGGAAGAACACCAGAATTTTTAGGAAAGAAAATAGAAGCTCGTGAAGTAAAAATTGCAGCATTTATTGCCATACTTCATCCATTTTTGATATTATCTGGAACGGCATTATCTTCCTATTTTGCTGCCAACGATACCGCAATGGGTTATTGGTTTAACGGTAATGCAACTGGCTGGTTAAATAATCCTGGTTTTCACGGATTTTCAGAAATGTTATACGAATATACTTCAAGTGCAGCCAATAATGGTTCAGGTTTTGAAGGTTTAGCTGACAACAATCCGTTTTGGAACATCACTACAGGAATTGTTTTATTGTTGAGTAGATTTTTACCAATTATCGGACCTTTAGCAATAGCAGGATTACTTGCCAACAAGAAATACATTCCAGAAAGTGCAGGAACTTTAAAAACAGATACCACTATTTTTGGTATAATGGTTTTTGCAGTAATCGCGATTATCGCTGCATTGTCTTTCTTCCCAGCTTTGGCTTTAGGACCATTAGCAGAATATTTTTCATTAAAATAAATTTATAAAAATGACTAACAATAAATCCACATCATTGTTTGAGAGTAAGCAAGTAAAAGATGCGCTAGTGCAATCTTTTGTAAAGCTTAATCCAAGAATTATGTTTAAAAATCCGGTAATGTTTACCGTTGAAATTGGAACAGCAATCATGTTTGTTGTGTGTATTTCCATATTATTTGGCGCACAAGGCGAAGGTAGTTTTGGATACAATTTCTTGGTTTTTCTTATCCTATTAGTAACGCTTTTGTTTGCCAATTTTGCCGAAGCAATTGCAGAAGCCAGAGGAAAAGCACAAGCCGATAGTTTAAGAAAAACTAGAGAAGAAACTCCAGCACGACAAGTTTTACCAAATGGAGAAATTAAAAATATCAGTTCTTCTGAATTAAAGAAAGGTGCTATTTTTGTATGCGAAGCAGGCGATTTAATTGCAACCGATGGCGAAATCATTGAAGGATTGGCCACAATTGATGAAAGTGCCATTACTGGAGAAAGTGCTCCTGTAATTCGAGAAGCTGGAGGCGATAAATCGTCAGTAACTGGTGGAACAAAAGTTTTATCGGATAAAATTAAAGTTATTGTTACCAACGAACCTGGCGAAAGTTTTCTTGATAAAATGATTGCCTTGGTTGAAGGTGCAAGTCGTCAAAAAACACCAAACGAAATTGCATTGACAATTCTATTAGCTGCCTTTACTTTAATATTTGTTATCGTTTGTGTTACCTTAAAACCATTTGCAGATTATGCCAATGCACCAATAACTATTGCTGCTTTTATTTCTCTTTTTGTATGTTTGATTCCAACAACTATTGGTGGATTATTATCAGCCATCGGAATTGCAGGAATGGACAGAGCGTTGCGAGCTAATGTAATTACCAAATCGGGAAAAGCGGTGGAAACTGCTGGTGATATTGATGTTTTACTTTTGGATAAAACAGGTACAATTACTATTGGAAACAGAAAAGCAACGAATTTTTATCCTGCAAATGGAGTTTCTCAAGATGATTTTATAAATTCGGCTGTATTGAGTTCTCTTGCCGATGATACTCCTGAAGGTAAAAGTATTGTAGAATTAGCAGGACTAAATGTTTCACAAAAATTATCTATTGAAGGAGCAACTTTAATCAAATTTACTGCCGAAACCAGAACTTCTGGAGTGGTTTTAAAAGATGGAACCAACATCAGAAAAGGTGCTCAAGATGCTGCAAAAAATATATCACTTCAAGCAGGAAATGCCTTTCCAGAAGATACCGCTCAACGAGTTATTGCGATTTCATCTCAAGGAGGAACGCCATTAGTTGTTATTAAAAACAGTCAGGTTCAAGGTGTTATCGAATTGCAAGATATCATTAAAACTGGAATGAAAGAACGTTTTGAACGTTTGCGTAAAATGGGTGTAAAAACGGTAATGGTTACCGGAGATAATCCTTTGACTGCCAAATTTATTGCTGAAGCTGCTGGTGTTGATGATTTTATTGCCGAAGCGAAACCTGAGGATAAAATGAACTACATTAAGAATGAGCAACAAATGGGTAAACTGGTAGCGATGATGGGCGATGGTACCAATGATGCGCCTGCTCTTGCTCAAGCAAATGTTGGTGTTGCTATGAATAGTGGAACTCAAGCGGCAAAAGAAGCAGGAAACATGGTCGATTTGGATAATGATCCCACTAAGTTAATTGAAATTATAGAAATTGGAAAACAGTTATTGATGACTAGAGGAACTTTAACTACGTTCTCGATTGCGAATGACGTAGCGAAGTATTTTGCTATTGTTCCTGCGCTTTTTATTACAGCGATTCCAGCATTACAAGGTTTAAATATTATGCGTTTGCACAGTCCAGAAAGTGCCATTTTATCTGCAGTGATTTTTAATGCAATTATTATTCCGATATTAATTCCATTAGCTTTACGAGGCGTTGATTATAAGCCAATTGGTGCAAGTGCAATCCTAAAAAGAAATTTATTAATTTATGGATTAGGCGGATTGATTATTCCGTTTATAGGAATTAAATTGATTGATATGATAGTTGCATTATTCATATAAATAGTATGTAAATATGAAAGGTTTTGTAAATAATTTTAAAATAAAAAAATGAAAAATATATTCTCAATAGTAAAATTAACAGTTTTATTGGGGGTTTTATTAGCGGTAATTTATCCGTTAGCGATTTACGGAATTGCTCAATTAGCACCAAATAGCGGAAAGGGCGAAACTATTTCTGTAAACGGAAAAGTAGTAGGTTACCAAAAAATTGGTCAGAAATTCGATAAATCGAATTACTTTTGGGGACGACCATCGGCAGTAGATTATAATGCTGCTGGAAGTGCCGGAAGCAATAAAGGACCAAGCAATGCCGATTATTTGGCTGTGGTACAAAAAAGAATTGATACGTTATTATTAGCGCATCCGTATTTAAATAAATCGGATATTCCTGCTGATATGGTTACCGCTTCTGGAAGTGGATTGGATCCAAATATTTCAGTTCAAGGTTCAAAAATACAGGCGAAACGTATTGCTGAAGGTAGAAAAATTTCGGAAGATAAAGTGTTGGAAGTGATTCAGAAAAATACAAAAAAACCACTTTTAGGAATGTTTGGAACAGAAAAAATAAATGTTCTACAATTGAATATTGAATTAGATAAATTAAAATAGTTTTATATAACTCCGTCAGAGTTTTAAACTCTGACGGAGTTGAAATAATAATTAAATAAAATGAAAAAAATAGTATTTACTGCTCTTATAGCATTTGGATTTACAACGGTTAATGCTCAAGAAGTAGCAAAAGAGAAAAGTCCGTTGACGTTTTCGGGATATGTTGAAACGTATTACAGTTATGATTTTGGAAATCCGGATAATCACGTTCGTCCTGGATTTATTTACAGCCACAACAAGCACAACGAGTTGAACCTGAATTTAGGTTTTGCAAAAGTAAATTATGCAAAAGATAACGTACGCGGAAATTTAGCAATTATGGCTGGAACTTATGCCGAATATAATTTGGCTGCAGAGCAAGATTTGCTGAGAAATGTTTTTGAAGCCAACATTGGTGTGAAAATTTCATCGAAACATAATTTGTGGGTTGATGCCGGAATTATGCCTTCGCACATTGGTTTTGAAAGTGCAATTGGTAAAGATTGTCCAACTTTAACCCGAAGTATTTTGGCTGATAATTCTCCTTATTATGAAGCTGGAGCCAAAATTGGATACACTTCTAAATCGGAAAAATGGTATTTGGCAGCGATGTATTTGAACGGTTGGCAACGCATTCAAAAGATTGATGGTAATCAAACGCCAGCTTTTGGAACTCAAATTACTTACAAACCAAGTGGAAAAACGACTTTGAATTGGAGTACTTATGCCGGAAATGAGCAACCCGATTTTGATAGAAAATGGAGGTATTTCAATAATTTTTATGGACAATTTAAATTATCTGATAAGACAAATTTA
>NZ_DQDX01000188.1:15042-15441 GCF_003525665.1 Flavobacterium sp. | reverse complement strand
GATAAGACAAATTTAACTGCTGGAGTTGATATTGGTTCGCAACAAAGTGCCAATAAAAGTGACAAATACGACACTTGGTATTCGCCAGTTTTGATTTTGCAATACAAACCGACAGCTAAAATTCAGTTGGCTGCAAGAGGTGAATATTATGATGATGAGAAAGGTGTAATCATTGCAACTGGAACTGAAAACGGATTTAAAACTTACGGATTTTCGGCAAACTTTGATTATTTAGTTTCAGATAATGTGATGTTTAGAATTGAAGCTAGAAACTTAGCAAGTAAAGACGAAGTTTTTTTGAAAAACGGAAATCCAACGGATAACAATACTTTTTTAACGACTTCATTGGCGATTTCGTTTTAATTATTTGCCACGAAGACGCTAAGTCGCAAAGTTTTT
>NZ_DQDX01000188.1:9932-14970 GCF_003525665.1 Flavobacterium sp. | reverse complement strand
GACGCTAAGTCGCAAAGTTTTTAAAAGTAAATACTCTGAAATTTTTAAATTATAGTTGAATTTGAACTTCGTGACTTTGTGCCTTCGTGGCTATTAAACATGGAACAAGAAAAACAAAATAACGCCCAGCATTTCCTTGATTTAATTCAGAAATCCCGAAAAGGAAAATTCAAAATTTACATTGGCATGAGTGCTGGTGTGGGCAAAACGTTTCGGATGTTACAAGAAGCACACACGCTTTTGAAAAACGGAATTGACGTTAAGATTGGTTATATCGAAACTCATTTTCGCAAGGAAACTCATGAGTTGCTTGATGGTTTGCCAGTGATTCCAAGACGAAGTATTTTCTATAAAGGGAAAAATCTGGAAGAAATGGATGTGCAGGCGATTATCAATTTGCGACCAGAAGTTGTGATTGTTGACGAATTGGCGCATACCAACATTGAAGGAAGCAAAAACGAAAAGCGTTGGCAAGATGTTCTGGAGATTTTGGAAGCTGGAATTAACGTAATTTCTGCGGTGAACATTCAGCATATTGAGAGTTTGAACGAAGATGTGAAACGGATTACTGGCATTGATGTTCAAGAACGAGTTCCAGATAATGTTCTGCGATTGGCAGATGAAGTTGTGAATATCGATTTGACATCGGAAGATTTAATTTCGCGTTTGAAAGAAGGAAAAATTTACACGCAAGATAAAATCCAAACGGCTTTGACTAATTTTTTTAAAGCGGATCAAATTCTGCAATTGCGGGAATTGGCTTTGAAAGAAGTCGCAAGTCAAGTGGTTCGAAAAGTAGAAAATGAAGTTCCTAAAAACCTTGCATTAAAACACGAAAAACTATTGGCATGTATTAGTAGTAATGATAAAACGGCCAAAATTGTTATCAGAAAAGCGGCACGATTAGCAAGTTATTACAACGGAAGTTGGTATGTTTTGTATGTGGAAACGCCAAAGGAAAGTCCGAATAAAATTGCATTGGACAAACAACGTCATTTGATAAATAATTTCAAATTAGCGACACAACTTGGAGCCGAAGTGATTAAGATTGAAAGCTCCAATATTACTGATGCGATGTTGAAAATTGTAGACCAAAAGAGCATCACAACGGTTTGTATTGGCAAGCCACATTTCAATTTATTTAAAGTAATTTTGTCCACAACTATTTTTAGAAGATTATTGAATAGTCTGTCGAAATCGAATGTTGATTTAGTGATTTTGTCTTGATTATAGTATAACTGTATATCGTAAAAATGTATACTGTATACTGTATACTGAAAAAAGGCATTTATAATAATTTGTGATTTTACAAAATAATTAATCAAATAAAATTCAAGTACAAAACTAAACACAACATACAAATACAATATACAATATACATTTTCACATTATACATTCTTTAAAATGAAAATTAAAACCAAATTAAATCTAGGTGTTGGATTGTTATTTATCTTGATAATAGTCCTTTCATTAGTGAGTGCTTATTACATTTTTTCTATAAAAAAAGACACTCAAAATATACTCAAAGCCAATTATGAAACCTTAGAATACTCTAGAAATATGCTTTCTTCTTTGGATGAAATTGCTAAAGATGAACCAAAAGCTATTCTTCTTTTTGAAACCAATTTAAAGAAACAATTGGCTAATATTACAGAAGATGGCGAAGATAAAGTTACTTATAATTTGCAAAATAACTTTCAATTATTAGAAAAAAACATAACAGATGAAACTATAAAAGCCCAAATCCGACAAGACATTTTTGAGATTATGAAACTCAATATGAATGCCATAAAAGTAAAAAGTGATATTGCTAAAGTAACTGCCGAAACTGCCAATTTATGGATTGCAGTTGTTGGAACTTTATGCTTTTTAATTGCGTTTAATTTGTTAGTTAACTTACCTAATAATATTGCCAATCCAATTAAGGAATTGACTGGAAGTATCAAAGAAATTGCCAACAGAAATTATTCGGAGCGAGTGAATTTCCAAAATCATAATGAATATGGTGATTTGGCACGATCATTTAATTCAATGGCAGAAAAATTGGAGGAATATTCCAATAGTAGTTTGCATAAATTGACGTTTGAAAAGAAGCGTTTGGAAACTCTAATAAACAACATGCACGATCCAATTATTGGTTTGGATAATGATGGAAACGTTTTGTTTGTAAACGATGAAGCGCTGAAAATCATTGGATTAAAGCAAGAGGAAGTTATTGGTCAATTGGCTTCAACCTTAGCATTGAAAAACGATTTAATGAAGTCATTAATCATCAACGAATTGGAAAGTCCAAAAGCACATCCGATGAAAATTTTTGCTGATGGAAAAGAAAGTTATTTCGAAAAAGAAAATGTAAACATCACCATAAAACCTACTGGAGAAGAACAATCTATCGATATTGGAAACGTAATAATCTTGCGAAACATTACGATTTTTAAAGAGCTTGATTTTGCTAAAACAAATTTCATTGCAACCGTTTCTCACGAACTAAAAACACCAATTTCTTCTATCAAAATGAGTCTGCAATTGCTAGAAAATACTTCAACTGGAACTATAAATGACGACCAAAAACAACTGATTGATAGTATTAAAGACGACAGTCAGCGATTGCTAAAAATTACTGGCGAATTGTTAGAATTATCGCAATTGGAAACTGGAAATATTCAACTGAATATTGAGAAAAGTAATCCAAATGAAATTGCAAAATATGCCATAGAAGCGGTTAAAGTTCAGGCAGAACAAAAACAGATTGAAGTTAAATTTGAATCAGAAGCTAACTTTTCTGAAGTAAAAGCAGACAGTGAAAAATCGTCTTGGGTTTTGATTAATTTCTTGACAAATGCCATTCGGTATTCTTCAGATAATAGCGTTGTAACTGTAAAATTGAAACAAGAAAAGAACCAAATTGTTTTTCAAGTTACTGATAAAGGAAAAGGAATTGATAAGCGGTATCAATCGAAAGTTTTTGACAAATATTTCCAAATTCCAGGCAGTCATAAATCGGGAACAGGATTGGGTTTAGCGATTTCTAAAGAATTCATCGAAGCTCAAAATGGAACGATAGGTGTTGAAAGCGAATTGGGTTTAGGAAGTACTTTTTATTTCAAATTGGGAATGGTTTAATGTTGGATTTTTGATACATTAAAAAGAAATTATGTAACTTTAAAACATTGATTTAGAATAACTTTATCGTATCAACAATTTAAAAAATTAAGTCATGGAAAATAACGATCTAGGTTCTAAAAAAATGAACAATAAGCAAAGTAATAGCAATATAATATCGGAATCGAACAAGGAAAACAACCCAGATTCTTTAATGAAAGCTGAAATGGAAACTGATAAAAATGGCGTTATAAAAATTGTACAAAGAGCAAGAAATACAGATCATGATGAACAAAATTGTGAACCTGAAACCAATAAAATTTTAAGCACAAAGCCAAGTACAGCAAAAGAAGAAGTTGGTAAAGTGATGCTAGAAAATAGAGATAAGAATTTTGATATTACCAAAAAAAGGTATGCCAATTCAAGTCCAGAAAATCAAGACGATCCAAAAGAGAAAAATTAGCAATCGGCCATATTTACAGCTATTGCAAGTCCGCCTTCTGAAGTTTCTTTGTATTTAGAATTCATATCTTGTGCCGTTTTCCACATGGTATTGACTACTTTATCCAAAGGAACTTTTGCGTTTTTAGCGTCAGTTTCCATAGCTAATTCGGCTGCATTTATTGCTTTAATTGCACCCATTGTATTTCTCTCAATACACGGAATTTGAACCAAACCACCAATAGGATCGCAAGTTAAACCAAGATGATGTTCCATTGCAATTTCGGCTGCCATTTGCACTTGGTCTGGAGTTCCACCCATTACTTCGCATAAAGCTGCTGCTGCCATTGAACTTGAAACGCCAATTTCTGCTTGACATCCGCCCATTGCTGCAGAAATGGTAGAACCTTTTTTGAAAATACTTCCAATTTCGCCAGCAACCATCAAGAATTGTTTGATTTCTTTTTCGCCTGCATCGTGGTTTTCAATTACCAAATAATACATTAAAACGGCCGGAATTACACCAGCACTTCCGTTAGTTGGAGCCGTTACAACTCTTCCTAACGCAGCATTTACTTCGTTGACTGCCAAAGCAAAACATGAAACCCATTTTAATATTTGACGGAATTTAACTTCTGTTTTTCGAATGCATTCTAACCATTCTTGTGGATTGTTATAATTGGATAATCCAATCAAACCTTGATGCATATCGAACGCTCTTCTTCTTACGTTTAATCCGCCTGGAAGAATGCCTTCAGAATGACAACCAATGTACATGCATTCTAACATGGTGTTCCAAATTCGCATTAATTCATGATTGATTTCTGCTTCAGTTCGCATTGATTTTTCATTCTCATATACGATTTCTGAAATGGATTTATTTTCTGAATTACAGTAGTTTAAAAGTTCTTCGGCATTTTGAATTGGAAACGGAAACGCACATTTTATTTCTAATTTTTTCTTAGCATTGACACGTTCTTCTTTCACCACAAATCCGCCACCTATGGAGTAGAAGGTAGTTTGGTATTCTTTATCATCTGATAAAAAAGCAGTAAAAGTCAATCCATTTGCATGAAAAGGAAGGAAATTTTTATTGAAAACGATGTCTTGTAAAAAGTAAAACGGAACAATAATTTCGTTACCCAAATTGATTTCGTTTTTATTCTCAATAGTTTTGATAATTCCATCAATATCTTGCACCGGAATGTATTCTGGATCTTGACCAGACAAACCTAACATGACAGCCAAATCGGTTGCGTGACCTTTTCCTGTTAACGAAAGCGAACCGTACAAATCGACTTTTATTCGAGTTACGTTTTGAAGAATATTTTCAGTTCTTAGTTCCGATAAAAATCGTTCGGCAGCACGCCAAGGTCCAAGTGTATGCGAACTCGATGGTCCGACACCAATTTTTAACATATCAAAAACCGAGATGCATTCTTCCATAAATGAAAAGTTTAATTTGTATGACAAATATAAGGTAAACAATTATTGA
>NZ_DQDX01000188.1:6740-9851 GCF_003525665.1 Flavobacterium sp. | reverse complement strand
ACTTTAAAATTGCATTTTTTGATAAATGTTTAAAATAAGAACTTGATTTTCAGAATTTTTAGCTAAATCTGAATCAAATCTTTTCCTAATTAAATGTTATAATGGATTAACTTTAGAATAGTATTGATGTACTTTTGCACCAAATTTTTATCGTGCAAATCAATAAATATTACGCTTCGGCGCTGACTTCTTTTGTTATTTGGGGTTTCTTTAGCTTGGCTTTGAAACCGTTACATAATTATCCTTCGTTGGATATTCTTTTTTATAGAATCTTTTTTGCGACTTTTATTTTGCTTTTAATCAACCTTTTTTTTAGAAAATCGATTGTTTTTAAAGATGTGGAAACTTTTCAAAATTTAGAATCAAAACTCAAATATAGATTTCTGTTTCTTACGGTTTTAGGTGGCTTTTTATTGATTTTCAATTGGTTTCTCTTCATTTATGCAGTGAATCATGTGAGTTTAAAATCGGCTTCTTTTGCTTATTTAATTTGTCCAATTGTTACCACAATTTTGGCTTATTTTATTCTGAAAGAAAAACTGAGTAAATGGCAATGGTTTTCTGTTGCTTTGTGTGTTGTAAGTTGCGGCATTTTATCCTATGGAAATTTGGCTGAATTGGCTTATAGTTTGGTTATAGCATTTTCATTTGCATTGTATTTAATAAGTCAACGCAAGAACATCGTCTTTGATAAATTCCTGATTTTGACTTTACAAATGGTAATTGCATCGATAGTAATTTTACCGTTTTTTCCACATTATGCTGGAGTAATTCCAACAGAATCATTGTTTTATATTTTGTTGATGGTTATCGTGGTTTTGTTTACGATAATTCCGTTGTACCTTAATTTATATGCTTTAAAAGGAATGAATTCTTCGGCAGTTGGAATTTTGATGTACACCAATCCGTTACTGAATTTTATGTTGGCAATTTTCTATTTTCATGAAGAGATTACTTTCAATCAGATTATTTCTTATTCGTTGATTTTACTATCAATTGTGATATTTAACGAACGATTTTTATTTAGAAAATCAGAAATAAAATCGGTTTAAAATGGATATCCAATTGCCAAGTTAAAGACCAAATTTTCTTTTCTCCACGAACCATTTCCAAGGTTTACTTGGTCTAAAACCCATCGTTGTCCGTCGGGTAAATAAGGTTTTCTTATTGGAAAAGCCAAATCGGTTCGAAGGACTAAAAAGTCGAAATCAAATCGCAATCCAGCACCAACTCCAACGGCTAATTCGTTCAGAAAATCACTTGAAAATTTTGATCCAGGTTTGTCAGTATTGTTGTTCATCAGCCAAATATTTCCTGCATCGACAAACAAAGCTCCGTCAACGAAACTATAAATATTTCCGCGATATTCGGTATTTAATTCTAGTTTTACATCACCAGATTGGTCGGCTAGAAAAGTAGATATATCTGTTTGTCTAAAAGTTCCTGGTCCGAGTGAACGTGCTTGAAATGCGCGAATACTGTTCGTTCCACCAATAAAAAATTGTTTGATAAAAGGCATTGATTCCGAATTTCCATAGGCATAACCAGCTCCAACAATGAATCTACTGGCTATTTGTGATTTTTTACCCAATTTATAGTAATGTCTAAAATCACTTTCTACTTTTAAAAATTGGCTAAATGGTACTCCGAAAACTTTGGTAGTATCACCATTTTTAATATTTGAACCTGATAATAATCCAACTAAATTTCCTGATAGATCAACGGAAGCTCTGTAATAAAATGTATTTTTCTTTCTTTTTTGAGCTGTATTGGTATAAGTGTAACTGTATGTCGGACCGAAAATTAATTGTTTTTCGATTACTTTTTCTAATGATGGATTGTCAACAATTTGCGATTGGTATAATGCTGTTACGTTCTGCGGACTTGCATACGTGATTTCGGTTACGTTTAATTGATGTTCTTTTCGAGCATTTTCTTTCCACAAATATCCAAACGAACCTTTAAATGTTTGAAGTGAATACAATTGCGTACGATTTTGAAATTCGTATCCCAAAGTAGCTTTCGTTTTTGGAACAAATCCGCTAGATGATTTTAATTTGAATGGAGAAATTAATCGTGGCCAAATTAAATTTGCTTCAGTACCAAATCGATACACGTTAAATCCATTATTTTGTCCAGAAACCTGAACTTCAATTCCTCCAAAAGCTGAAATAGTTAGTAATTCTGCACCACGAAACGTATTTCTATTGCTCCAATTGATGTTCAATTCAGTTCCAGTATAATTGGCAGAATTGGTTTTTGCAAGAACTTCAACTCTAATCGATTTTCTTGGTAATGGAGTTAAATAATAATACGTATCCAAATAATTTCCAGTTGTATCGGCTACTTTAAATTGATTTTTTACAAATTTAAATGTACCTAAATTTACCAATCGATTTAAAGATAAATTGTGATCGGTTCGATTGTACAAATCGCCTTTTTTGAAATATAACGATCGGTCAAATATTCTTGGCTTGAATAAATTTTCTTTATCAATTATTGTGAAATCTTTGTATTTTACTACAGATGAATCGGTTGCAATACTCAAGCTATCAGCATTTACAGAATAATTTGGATATACAATAATATTGTTGATTCGGTATTGTTTTGTAGCAATTTGTGGTGTTTCATCTTTGATTTTCAGAATTAAATCTACCTGATAATCGGCAACTGTACTATCAACCTGAACCTTTAAATAATCGGCGTTGAAGTAGAAAAATCCTTTCTCTTTTAATCGAGTATCAATTCGTTCACGTTCTGCTTTGATAATATCTAAACTATAAGGTTGTCCTATTTTCAACAAACTTCTACGTTGCGTTTTATTTACAGCTTTAGCTAATTCAGTTGAATCTGTTGGAAATTGAACAGACTTAATTTTATATTGTTTACCTGGTTTTACAACATATTTTACCTTTGCTTTTTTACCAGATTTGGTAGAATCGGCTTCGGTTTTTGTATTGAAATAACCGTTATTTTCAGAAAAATTTTGCAATACACTTTTGTTGTATTCCATATCTACTTGACTAAATAAAACTGGTGGTTCGCCAACGGTAAATTTCAGCCAATGCCAAAATCCCTTTTCTTTGGTAACTTCTCCGGCAAGATTATGAA
>NZ_DQDX01000188.1:0-6711 GCF_003525665.1 Flavobacterium sp. | reverse complement strand
GATTATGAAAGAATAATTTTGGACGCATTCCTAAAAACGTTTTATTGGGTTTTGGTCGCACCAAATCAGACAATTGCGATTGCAGTTCTTTGCGTTGTTTTTTAGAAATTGCTGTATCTTCAACTTTTACTTTTGCACCAACATAAAGCAATTCGCCTTCGGGCAAACTTCTAGTTCCGCTGCAGGAAACTATAAAAACTACTATAAAAAATAGTCCAATTAGTCTTGAATTACTCATCCGATTTCTTTTTATTTTCTTTCTTCTTTTTACCTTTTTCTGCTTTATTTTTACCAAATAACTCACGAAACTTGTTGTAATCGATAGTCAATATAAAGGCAACACCAGTTTCTACGACTTGTCCTTGTAAAGCAACTTGGTATTTGTTGACGCGATAAGCACGAACTTTATATCGACCATCTTTGGTAATTTGATAGTCTAATGAAACGTCGCCTGCAATAGTATTGGCTTCTTGATTGGCTTGTTGTGTGCCTTCCAGTCCGAAACTGCTTCCTACGGTAACTTTCAATCTGTCGTTTAATAATTTTTTAGAAATTCCAACATTCAAATCAGTTTTGTTCTCTTTTTGACCTGTTGTATAATCTTCGGTCGATTGCAAATCAAAATTTATTTCAACTCCCGAAATTAAATCGCCAGCAAAGTTGTTTAATTGTTGCGATAATATTTTGCTTGCGCTATCTCTTGCCAAACCAGAAGCAGTTGTGCCGCCACTTTCACTAGAAAACGGATTTTCACCAATGAATCTATTGAGCAATAATAATGCAAAAACTTGTTTGTTTAATTCATCAGGTTGTTGACGCAATTGTGTCAGTTTTGCTTGTGTTGTCGTGATTACATCGGCAGAAACATCGTTATTTCCATCGGGTAAAACAATGTCAAAAGTAATGACCGGTTTTAGCAATTCGCCGTTTAATTTTAGTTCGGTTTCAAACGGAATTCGTTCTTTATAAGTGTTTCGTTCTTCTGGAGTAAGTTCTCCTAGTTGATCATTTACCAAATCAATTGGCGCAGTTTCCGATTTGTAAATGGCGGTAATGTTGATGTCTGCAGTCGTTGGTTCGCCTGTCCAAAGTAAGTAACTACCTTTTTTAATATCAAATTTTCTTTTGATCAAATTAAAACTCATTTCATAACTTCCTTCAGTCAATTCATAACGACCAGTTAATGTTGTTTTTCCTGATTGATCAATGCCTCCATTAAGTTGTCCTTCGCCTTTTAATTTCAAGAAATCACCATTGGATTTATCAATAATCATTGACAGTTCGGCTTCTTTATCGATTTCAATATTGACTGATGCCAAAATACCTTTTATTTCGGTTTGACTTAATTCTTCATCAAATGCAACTTTGGTAATTAATTGTGGCTGATCTTGGTCAATAAATTCAACAATTCCTTCTCTGTCGGCAATTGATGGATCATCTTGTGGTAAAACAACTGTAAATTTGGTGTCTTTATTAATTTTGATATCGCCTTCAACAACAGGACTTTCCATCGTTCCTTTTATAGTCAAATTATTATCTAAGTATAATTCACCATAGTATAAATCGTTGTCTTTTGCTTTAGAATTTATAGCTTTAAAATTAGCAGCATCTACTTTTAAATTGAATCCAACGTTGGCTAAATTTTGACTATTTATTGTTCCGTTGATGGTTAAATCATTATTTTTTTCATCTTTAATAACAAAATTATCCAATGAAATTAAATTTTCAGTAAAAGAAATATTGTCGTTCATCGACTTGAATTTGGCATTCAATTGTTTTACTTTAAATCCAACTTCATTAAATTTTAAATCACCAATAATTTTTGGATTGTCGGTTGTTCCAGTAATTTTTAAATCACCGTTTAAGAAACCGGTACTTTCGGTAATGTTTCCAAAACTAAATCCTTGAATGCTTTTTACATTTAGTTTTTGAATGTCTAAATTCAAGTCGAAACTGCTAGTGGAAGTTTTGTAATTTCCATCCAAATTAACTTGGTTGTCAAATCCAGTGATTTCTACGTTGGCATTGTACGTATTTGCAATTTGGTTGTCAACTTTTACTTTTAAATTTCCGACTGTATCTTTTTGAAAAGTAAAATTGTCAATTGTTAAATCGGACGTGAATTTTACTGTTTGCATCAAATCTTTCAACTGCGCATTTCCATTGATTTTTCCGCCAATTTGCAAATTACTTTTTTGTGCTATATTGGTTAACGTTTCTATTTCAAAATCTTTAAAATCAATTGCTAAAGGTGCATTTGGTTGCGTTGATTGCGATTGAATTTTAATAGAATTTCCGTCTTTGTTCAACTCAAAATTGTTGGCGTAAATTCCGTTTTTTCCTATTCGAATTAGATTTTCTTCTGACAAATTCCATTTTTCGTAATTCAGAATTAAATTGGTTGGATTCAAATTGATATCTGAATTTCCGTTTTCTGATTTTAAAGTTCCAACCAGTAAATAGCGTTCTTTGTTTTTCAAATCCTTTAGTTGTACCGAATAATCAACAATATTATTTTCGACTTTTCCAGTAATATTGGTGAAAGGCAATTGAAAACTTGCATTCTGAATATCATCTACAACCAAACTGTAAATCAATGCATTATCTTTCGTGTCTACTTTTAAAATCGCACCAGAAATAGCATTGGTTCCATAAACTAGTTTTGGAATGTTACCATTAATAATTATCGAATCGTTAACCGAATTGTATCTTCCTGAAAGTGCAATTGGTGATAAACTCTTTAATTCTGGAATGAATTTCAACAGAATTGGATTGTCTTTTACATCAACTTTAAAAGCAAATTGTTGGTCTTTTACCGATACTTTCTTAGAATTAGAATTGATGTTGTAATAGTTGGAAATCGAATTTTGTAAAGCAGTAGCAATTTTTGAAAGTTGGTATTTTCCAGTAACATCTGCATTCATGAACTGCGATTTCACTACTAATGTATTCTTTTCTGCGGTTGAAGTTGCAATAACATTTATAGAATCCAATACAAATTGTTCTTGTTCATTGGCGATTATAAAATTGTTGGCGATAACTTTTCCGTTCAAATAATCTAAATCTGCCGATTGGATATCTGCGTCAATTTCGCCTCTTAATTTCAATGCACCAGCATGAAGATTAAGCTTTCTTAAGTCGGCAATATCAACATTTAACTTCAATTTTCCTGATGGATATTTTCCTTTAAAACTACCATTAGAAATCATATTAAAGGTTAAATTAGGATCGTTTGCATTGGCGTTTAAATTGAATAATCCGTTGTTTATTTTTCCTTTTAATTTGAGATTGGTATAAACATAATCGTTGAAATCGGCTTTTAAAATAGTTCCGTCAACAGTTGCATTTGCCGTTTTCGGATTCAATCCAGAACCTTTTACATTGGCTTTCAAAGATATTTTTCCGATGGAATCATTTTTTATCAATTTTCCTAAATCGAAATTATCCAATTCGGTTTGTGCATTATATTTTTCCTGATTTTTTCTGCGTTGATCAAATGTGGCTTTGATTTTGGCATTTCCGAAACTGCTTACCAATTTTAAATCGGTTGCAAAATTGTTCATTGTTCCTTTAAAAGTTCCTGTAGTATTGAATTTCGATGGCAATTGAATGTTGCTCGGAATGGTTCCTTTTGGTACAAATTGCGCCACATCTTTGGAACTGGATTCTAAATTTTTAATGTTCAAATCAAAATACGCTTTCTTCATATCTGGAAAACCTACAATTTTTCCGCTTGCATTAATTTTGGTACTTCCAATTCCCGAAACTTCTAAATTTGGAAATGAAATGTTATTCAACTTTCCAGAAATAATTGAATTTACAGACAAAATTGCATTCGGATTGGTATCAAACGGACTTGTATTTTCTAAAGTTGGCGCGAATAATAAAATGTCTTTAAAACCTATTTTACTGTTTTTCAAATTGGCTTTCACACTCATTTCACCCAAATTTTCTTGAATACTTCGCACAGAAGCATAACCAACAATTACTTCATCTTTTAGCGATGTTTGTGGCGTTTTTAAATCTAGATTTTTTAATGAAACACCATTATTATTGTAATTGAAATTGGTTTTTAGTGCTTGAATGTTTAATCCGCTTTTGTCTTTAACGGTTAACGAATTTATTTTTCCCGAAGTATTTTGTTCGCTGTAATCAATATTTTCGGCATTTAGATTAAAATTTTGAATGTCTAAATGTTTGTAATCAACACCTTTATTTGTTGCAACGGAACTAGCGTCATCAAATTTAAAATCTACTTTTTTCAAATCGGCTTTTTTGATTTTTACTTTCCAATTGGACGATGATGGAGTAGAAGCAACCTCGTTTTGATTTATAATTTTTTCAATTTTTCCTAATTCTAAACTTCCTTTTGTATTGTTTAATTCTAATGTTTCAATATCAATTAATTCCTTATTTAAATCTATAGAATTGAAAGTTACGTTTAGTTTTTCAAGGTTGATTTTTGTGTTTAATTTTGAAGCTTCATTTTCATATACAACATCAATTTTAGACAAATCTATTTTGCCTAATTTTAAATTCAAATTGGTTTCGGATGATTTATTTGAAGTCGCTTTTTTAGTATTTGCAGAAGCAATTCCTTGCTTAAATTTTAGTTTCAATCCGTCGATTTTAGCTCTTGGAATATCGAATTCCATTTTGTTTAAATCGAACGTTTTTATATTGGTGTCAAAGTGATTTAGGTTTACTGAAATATCATTTTTGGATGTCGCATCAGAGTAGTTGAATTTTACTTTGTCGATATTGATTTTATCGATAGAAAATTCCATGGGTTGCGAATCATCTTCTGGTTTTGGTGGCGATACAAATGCTTTTATGATGTAATCAAAATTGAATGTTTCGTTTTCATCACGAGAAATAGTTGCAGAGATGTCTTGTAAATCAACCGAATTGATTTCGATTTTATTGTTTAGTAATTGAAACAGACTAATGTCAACAGCTAATTTTTTTCCAGCAAGAAGTGTGTCTTTTTGTTGGTCTTCAAAATAAAAACCTTCAAGAATTACTTTCTTTGGAATTCCGATTTCAATTCTATCAATGGCAACTTTGGTCTTAATTTTTCCTTCTAAGTAGGTTACGGCTTTATCTTTAGCAAAATTTTGAACTGCAGGAATTTGAAGAGCAAGAACTAGTAATAAGAATAAAGTTAGAAACGAACCAATAATCCACAGGAAAACTTTCAAAGTTTTCTTTAAGATTTTTTTAAGTCGAATTTGTTTGTTGGTTTGCAAGTTTTAGAGGTATAGTTACTCTTACAAAGGTGCGAAAAGGTTGTAGGACAGCGTTACATAATTTTGTTTTATTGTTGCAAAATTTCGTATTCCTTTATAATGTGTTCTGCGACAATTCGTCCAGATTTCATTGCCGCGTTTATGGAACCATTTAAAGTGTGATCACCACAAATAAATAAATTTTCATTAATACAATAATCTGAAGGTTGTAGCTCGTTTTTTATAGTTTTTAGGTTGGGTAAGCCGTATTTTATTTTGTAAACTTTTACTAATTTCCAATTATCAACTTGGTTTCCGTACCATGTTTTTAATTCGGATTTCATATTTTCTGCAATAGTATTATCGTCGAGATCATTAATTTCATTACAAGAAACCGAAATTAATACTTCGTTTTGAGGTGCATATTTAGTAGATAAATTGCTCATTACCGATAAATTATTGACCCATTTTTTATTTTTTGAAGCATTTAAAACAACTACAGCTTTCTTTGTTGGAGGAATTAAAGTTGAGAAATATACGTTGGTAACTTGATGCGTACGAGTTTGCTCTTTTGAAATATAGTTTTTTGCAAATCCGGTAGCTTCGGTTGCAATTATAATTTTGTTGGTATTGAAAACTTGCCCAGATTGGTTGATGATGCTATTGTTTTCAATGCTTGTGACTTTGGTATTGTATTGAATGGTGTTTTCTGGTAAAAGTGCAACTAACTGTTTTGGAATTTCTTCCATACCAAGTTCTGGAATTGCAGCGTCACCTTCAGAAAACATTTTCATTACAAAATCGAACATTCTGTTGGAGGTTGCTAATTCATTTTCTAGAAAAATTCCTGAGAAAAATGGTTTGTAAAATCGGTTGATCATTTTGTCGCTAAAACCGTATTTTGACAATTGCGAAAGTGTAGTAACTTCTTGTTGCTTAAAAATTGATGGAACCGAAGTTTTTAGTAATTTATTTTTTAAAAATAACGTATTTATTTTGTCTTTTATACTTCCAACTGGAGCAAAAAGTGTAGCAAATGTTGCTGACGGACGACGAAATGGGTCGGCGATTTCAAATTGTCCGCCGTCGTAAAGAACTGTTGCTCCTGGTAAGAAACGTTTTAGATTTAGTTTGTCGTAGTTTAGTAACGCTTTGCATTCTGGATATTCTGTAAGTAAAACTTGAAATCCTTGATCTAGCCGAAAACCGTTTATTACATCTGTTTTTATTCTTCCGCCTGCACGATTGGAAGCTTCTAAAATGGATACTTCAAAGCCACTTTTATGTAAATATACTGCAGCAGTTAATCCTGAAATTCCTGCGCCGATGATTGTTATTTTTGGTTTCATTTTGTTGTAGGTGTGTGGCGTCAAAATTAAAGAATCTTTATTATTTACACTATGGTCTTAAGTTTTAATTATCAATTGTCTTTTGTTTAATCGGTTAGTTTTTCTTTACGTGACTAGCCCAGATAGTAGTGGAA
>NZ_DQDX01000129.1:11890-17952 GCF_003525665.1 Flavobacterium sp. | reverse complement strand
ATACTGTTTTCAAAATATTTAATTTTCTCATGTTTTATGTTTTAAAATTCCAAACAAATATATAAAAATTATTGTAAAACAATAATAAATTATCAAAAAACAATTATTTATTAAAAATTTCTATCTCAACAACTTTTTCTACATTTGTAAACCATGAAGAACTTCCCAAAATCATTATCACAAAAACTACAACAACGTGAGCAAAACAATGCCTTACGAAAATTGCCAATTTTTAATAATTTAATAGATTTTGCTTCTAATGATTATTTAGGTTTTGCTCGTTCGGAAGAAATTTTCAATCAAACACATCAGTATCTTTTAGAAAACGATATAAAAATTAACGGCGCAACTGGTTCACGATTAATTTCAGGTAATCATAACTTATACCAAATCACAGAAGAGTTTATTGCCAATTTCCATCAATCAGAAACGGCTTTAATTTTCAATTCGGGTTATGATGCTAATGTGGGTTTCTTCAGTTCGGTTCCGCAACGCAACGATATTATTCTTTACGACGAATTATGTCACGCCTCAATCCGCGACGGAATCCAAATGAGTAATGCAAAAGCATATAAATTCCAGCACAACGATTTTGAACACTTAGAAAAAGTAATTAGTAAGCAACTCGAAACCCGAAACCCGCAACTCGAAACTTTTTACATAGTCACGGAATCCGTCTTCTCAATGGACGGCGATTCACCAAATCTAGAAGAACTAGCCAATCTTTGCGAAAAATACAATTGCCATTTAGTGGTTGACGAAGCGCATGCCTTAGGAGTTTTTGGCGATTTCGGACAAGGATTAGTGCAAAGTCAAGGATTACAAAACAAAGTCTTCGCAACAATTATGACCTTCGGAAAAGGATTAGGTTGTCACGGCGCAGCGATTTTAGGAAGTCAAGAACTAAAAAACTATCTAGTAAATTTTGCCAGAAGTTTCATTTACACAACCGGACTTTCACCACATTCAGTTGCTACAATTTTAATCGCCTACCAACATTTAGAATCCGAAAAAGAAGCCATTCAAAACCTTAAAAAGAACATTCAATTCTTTAATCAAGAGAAAATGCAAATGGGTTTGAAACCTCTTTTTGTCTATAGTAAATCGGCCATTCAATGCGCCATAATTCCAGGAAACGAAAAGGTAAAAGCAATTGCACGTCAACTTCAAGAAAACGGATTTGATGTAAAAGCCATCCTTTCACCAACCGTTCCAGAAGGTCAAGAACGATTGCGTTTTTGTCTACATTCCTACAATTCCGAAAAAGAAATCTCGGAAGTATTGAAATTGTTGAGTACTTTTGTGTTTTAATTTTACACAGAGATTCAAAGAGCATTTTCACAGAGTTTTTTAGCTCCTAAATCTCCTTTTCTCTGTGAATCTCAGTGAAAAAAACTATGAAACTATTCATCACAGGAATCGGAACCGATGTAGGCAAAACCGTAACATCAGCAATTGTAACCCAATCACTCGAAGCCGATTATTGGAAACCAGTACAAGCAGGCGATTTAGACAATTCTGATAGTCATAAAATTCAACGCTATATTTCAAATAACAAAACTGTTATTCACGAAAACAGCTATAAACTAAATACACCGGCAAGTCCACATTTAGCAGCAAAAATTGACGGAATCACCATCGATTTAAACCAAATCATCGAACCAAAAACCGAAAATCATCTTGTAATCGAAGGCGCAGGCGGATTGTTAGTTCCATTAAACGATAACGATTCCATAATCGATTTAATTAAAGAGGATTATAAAATTATTATGGTTTCAAGACATTATCTTGGAAGCATCAACCACACTTTATTGTCATTTGAAGCATTAAAAAGTCGAAACTTAAAAGTGGCCGGAATCATTTTTTCTGGTGATGAAAATAAAGCTACAGAAGAAATTATCCTGAATAAAACCAAAGCCAAATTCATAGGACGAATTGACAACGAACCGTATTTCGACCAAAATGTAATTCAATATTACGCCGATTTGTTTAGAGAAAATCTTCTAGCATTGTAGTCATCAATGAATATTGAAAAAGCAAATAGCGACGATCATGAAATCTTAACAGAAATCACTAAAAAATCTAAAGCATTTTGGGGATATTCAGAAGAACAAATGACGCAATGGAATGATGCGCTCACAATTACTAAAGATTACATCCAAACTAATTTTGCCTATAAACTGATACAAGAAAATCAAGTGATCGGTTACTATTCTTATTTCAATTCAGAAGCTGCAATCATAAAATTAGACAACCTATTTATACTTCCAGAGTACATCGGAAAAGGATTTGGAAACCAATTAATGCAAGATTTCTTAAATCGAATAAAAGAAAATTGCGACATTAAAAAGATAGTTCTCGACGCCGATCCAAACGCCGAAAAATTCTACCAAAAGTTCGGATTTAAAACCATCGGACAACTCGAAACTTCAATCAAAAATAGATTTTTGCCCATCATGGAACTTAATCTATTATCTCACTTTTAACATTATAAGAGAATAGAAAATAGAGGAAAGAAAATAGACTTAGTTATCTTTGCAAAAACATTTAGAGACAAGTCTATTTTCTATTCTCTATTTTCTATATTCTAATAAAAATGAATCTTTCACAACGAGACAAAAAACACAACTGGCATCCATACACACAACACAAAACAGTAGCCGATTTTCCTGCAATTGTAAAAGGAAAAGACGCATTATTGTGGGACGAAAACGGAAAAGAGTACATCGACGCCATCGCTTCGTGGTGGGTGAATCCTTTCGGACATTCCAACAAAATTATGGCAGATGCTATTTATGAGCAATTAACCACTTTAGAACACGTGTTGTTTGGAGGTTTTACTCACAATAAAGCCGTAGAATTATCAGAAAAACTAATGGAAATTCTACCTTCTAATCAACAGAAAATTTTCTATTCCGATAATGGTTCAACTGCAGTAGAAGTTGCTATCAAAGTGGCTTTACAATACAATTATAACAAAGGAATAGTAAAAACTAAAGTCATCGCTTTTGAAGATGCTTTTCACGGCGACACTTTCGGAGCTATGGCTGCCAGCGGAATTACCTTTTTCACAGAAGCCTTCAAAGGTTCGCTTTTAGAAGTTGTTCGCATTCCGGTTCCAACTCAAGGCAACGAAGAACACACTATAAAAACCTTAGAAAATCTTGTAGAAACCAACGAATTTGCTGCGTTTGTTTTCGAACCATTAGTGCTTGGAGCTGCAGGAATGGTAATGTATTCGCCAGAAGTTTTAGATAAGTTAATCGCCATTTGCAACCAAAACAACGTCTTCACAATTGCCGACGAAGTCATGACTGGTTTTGGCAAAACAGGTAAAACATTCGCAAGTGATTATCTACAAAATAAACCAGATATGATGTGCTTGTCTAAAGCATTAACAGGCGGAACAATCCCAATGGCAATCACCACATTTACCCAAGAAATCTTCGACGGATTTTACCATGATGACACCGACAAAGCCTTGTTTCACGGACACACTTTTACTGCAAATCCTACAGGTTGCGCAGCAGCTTTGGCGAGTATTTCACTTTTACAAACCGATGAAATTCAGCAAAATATTCAAACGGTTCATCAATCGCATTTAGCATTTCAATCCAAAATAAAAAATCATCCAAAAGTAAAAACCACTCGAGTGCTCGGAGTGATATTCGCGCTAGAAATCAAAACCGAAACCCAAGAAAGTTACTACGGAACCATGCGCAACAAACTCTACAAATTCTTCATAGAAAACGGCGTAATTTTACGACCAGTAGGAAACATCGTGTACATTTTGCCACCCTACATCATCACCGAAAACCAGTTGCAAAAAGTCTATCAAACTATCGAAAATGCTCTAGAAATAGTGTAATTTTGCTTTTTTATTAGAAGCGAATTCCCGAAGCTTCGGGATTGGGCATTTTTGCAATCCATTTTCCTGCTTTCCGTTGCAATCTTTTTTCAATTGCCTTGGGTTTAAACCCAAGGCAATTGAAAAAAGGATTTCCACTGCAATCAGGGCTAAACGATAAACTTTTAGAACTATCTGCAAAATCCAGTTAAAATTCGTGAAATTATTTGATGATACTTTAATTCGTGAAAATTCGTGAAATTCGTGTCAGCTTTTTTCAAATCATTTACATAAAAAAATAAAATCATAGTGAACTTTGCGTTAAACTTTGCGAACTTTGCGGTTAACAATGAAAACTAAAATCGCCATAACATCACTTGCATCCATTTCACCTTTAGGAAAAAATCCTGATGCTATTTGGCGCAATTATCTTTCAAACGAAACTTTAATTTCAACTAAAGACTTTAACGGAACGCCACAATTTGTAGCCACAATTCCAGAAGAAATCAGACAAGAAATAGAAGAGTTAAGAAAAAGTGAAATCAAATACAAAGCCTTAGACGAAACCGTTTTGCTTTCCATATTAGTTTCGCGTCAAGCCATAAAAAATGCGGGTTGGAAAAATGGAGACGAATTCGGAATCAACATTGGTTCGTCTCGTGGCGCCACACAATTATTTGAAAAATACCACCAAGAATTCCTAGAAACTGGCAAAACAGCAACATTAGCATCGCCAACCACGACTTTAGGAAATATTTCGTCTTGGGTAGCACACGATTTAAAAAACAACGGACCCGAAATCTCGCATTCTATAACTTGTTCAACCGCTTTACATGCTGTTTTAAATGCCGTTGCTTGGTTGCAATCGGGAATGGCATCGAAGTTTTTAGTCGGTGGAAGTGAAGCACCATTAACCGCTTTCACGATTGCTCAAATGAATGCTTTAAAGATTTACAGCAAAGAGACAGATGCATTTCCATGCAAAGCTTTCGATTTCACAAAAACCAAAAACACTATGGTTCTTGGCGAAGGCGCATCGGTAGCTTGTTTAGAAATTGGCGAAAACCCAAACGCGTTGGCTTACATCGCAGGAATTGGATATGCCACAGACGATATTGAACACAACATTTCGATATCAGACGAAGCCAATTGCTTTCAGAAATCCATGAAAATGGCATTGCAAAAAACCAATCTAGAAGAAGTTGACGCCATAGTAATGCACATGCCCGGAACTTTAAAAGGCGACACATCAGAATACAAAGCCATTCAAAAAGTATTTGGTCAAAATCATCCAATGCTCACAACAAATAAATGGAAAGTAGGCCACACTTTTGGCGCATCCGGAATGTTAAATATGGAATTAGCCATCTTAATGATGCAACACAATCACTTCATCGAAGTACCATTTGCTGAAAAGCAAACCAGCAGAAAAGAAATAAAGAAAGTACTAATAAACGCAGTAGGTTTCGGCGGAAATGCAGTAAGTATTCTACTATCAAAAGAGTTTTAAACTGAACACTGATAGCAGATAACAGATAGCAGATAGCAGATAGCAGATAAAAGACAACCGATAGCAGTTCACAGATAACCGATAGCAGTTCACAGATAACAGATAACTAACAACCGACAACCGACAACTGAGACTGAAAACTGCGACTGAAAACTGAAAACTACTTTCTAAACGATCTGTAAACAGAAAAAACCACCGGAACAAAAATCAGTGCAATAGTAAACGGTAAAAACCATTTTCCTAATCCATCAGAAGCGCCGTTAGAAGTTGCAATGGTTTTGTAATCAATTACTATAAACAGAATTAGTAATGCTAATTTCATAAACCGAAGCAGTTTAGTTGAATTAGTGTATTGCGCAAGCGCATTCTCCTCGGTTATTTCAACAGTGTAATTAAAGGTTTCAGGCTTTTTAACAATGTAAGTTAGAAATGCAAAAAGTACCGTTCCCAAAACTGGTAAAAAGAAAATTGTAGCTTTTGGTCCATAACCATCAACTTCACCCAAGCCATTGTAATGCGTTGGAATACTTTCTGGCAAAGTTGTAAAAGCAAAAATAGTCATCACCCAAAAAGCAACCAAAGCAAGATAACTAGTTACTTCAATAATTGTATCAAATAAGCTAAGTGAAACTTTAATTTTTGGTCGTTTTTCCATAAAAATAGTTTATAAATCTAATCAGTAACCCGAAACCCGAAACTCGCAAC
>NZ_DQDX01000129.1:2296-11814 GCF_003525665.1 Flavobacterium sp. | reverse complement strand
CTCATAAACCCAATCGCTTTCCCAACCTTTACGAAGTAAATAATCGCAGAATTTCTTGCGTTTTTTTAATGCGTTTTTCTCGGTGATGGATTCCCAATGTTTTTCAGTAATGGTGTCGAAAGTCGTTTGATATTCTTCAGATGGAATTTCTTTAAGGGCTTTTGTGATTAAAAAATCAGAAATTCTTCTTGCTTTGAGTTCGTTTTTAATTCGAATTTTTCCCCAATGTTTTTGATGGAATTTACTTATTGAAAAAACAGAAGCAAATCGTTCTTCGTTCAAATAATTATTCTCAATTAAATGCACAATTACCACATCCATTTCAGTGCCAGATAGATGAAACGAACGCAACTTTTCTTGCACTTCGCTATGGCATCGTTCTTGGTAAGCGCAAAAATATTCTAGTTTTTGTATAATTTGGTCTACAGAGTTTGTAGTATTTGCCTTAAAATTCAAGAAATAATGGTAAATGTTAATAATTTATTAATGCAAAGATATTGAAATTGTGGTAATTACAACTATTTTTGTAGTCCCAAATCTTGTTAAAGTATTTACAAATATAAACCCCAATACAAATGAAGGTAAAACTACTTTTATTAGCTCTTCTTGCTAGTGCTTTTTCATGGGCACAAACTAATGTTTCTTACACAGCATTCACAACACCTGTTTGTCCAGCAAATCCTGTTGCTACAATTTCAACTCCTCCCACAGGTTTAACTTTCTCCCAAATGTCTAGAGGTTCGGGTGTTACTTGTGGAAATACTGCGTTATGTATAACAGGTTCAGGTTTTAATGGTACACTTGCTGCAAATATAGCTGCAAGCAAATGGTTTACATTTTCAATATCAAGTGATGCAAGCAACACTTTTACAATAAATAGTTTAAGTATTGTTTCTAGAGTTAGTAATGTGACTGGTTCACCAACGGTATCAGTCCAATACAGTATTGGTGCAGGCGCGAAAACATTAATTGGTACATACACACCAACAACTGCTGCAGCTACTTATACAATAACACCTGCTACAGCAATTTCTGTTGGTGTTAGTCAGGTAGTTAATATTTTTATTATACCTGTGGGATTGACCGCCGCAACTACTACTGCTAGAGTTGAGAATGCAACTAGTATAAATGTTACTGGAGCTAGTGCATGCACTCCACCAGCAGATCCAACAGGTACAATAGCAGTTTCTGCAAATCCATCTTGTGGTGCTGCAACTTTAAGTTATCCAGCAGGATTTTATTGGCAAACCACCGCAACAGGAACATCAACTTCGTTGCCAACTTCTTCTAATTATTCTTTAGCTTCAAGTGGTACAGTGTATGTTCGTGCTTACAATGGCACTTGCTGGAGTACAGGATCATTATCAAGTGGAGCAATTGTAATAAATTCTCCTTCAGCAGTTGCTACAAATCCATCTAACGTAACAATTAGTAGTGGAGCAAATACTTCTTTTAGTGTAACAGGAACAAATGCGGGAACATATCAATGGCAAGTTGATACAGGAAGTGGTTTTACTGATTTAGCAAATGGTGCACCTTATTCAAATGTAACAACAGCAACGCTAAATATAACTGGAGCAACTTTTGCAATGAACGGATATCAATACCGTTGTGTTTTATCAAATGCACCTTGTACTCCTGCAACTTCTACTGCAGCTACATTAACGGTTAGTGCACCGCAACCAGAAATAAATGTTAGACAAGCCGCAACTTCAATTGCTCACAATGGTACACAATTATTTGCTACGACTGCAATAGGTTCAAGTTCTGATTTAGTTTTCACAATAGAAAATACAGGGAGTTCCAATTTGACTTTTAATACACCATTATCTGCTTCTGGAGATTATAGTATAATAACACCTTTAGCAGTATCACCAGTAACTGCTGGAAGCTCAACAACTTTTACGGTGAGATTTACACCAACTGCAATTGGTACTCGAACAGGAAGTGTAACCATCGGTTCAACAAATGATACTGATGAACCAAATTATACAATCAATTTTACGGCAACGGCAACAGCAAGTAATTTATCTGATATTATTGAAAACACAGGATTTACTTATAATTCTAATATTGATTATACAGTTTATCAAGCGGCATCAATTACAAATACAGCAAATAGTATTGGAGTTTTTCAATTTACACTTCGCGATGGTGGAGCCACTTTAACGGATGCCGATGCTTTAGGAACAGAATTATCTGCCATAACATTTAATGTGACTAATCTTGCTAATATTAGAACAGCGGCACTTTTCAGGGCAAATACTTTAATTAGTAACACACCAATAATTGGAGGCGGAACAATTTCATTTTCTGGGTTAAGTGGAGCAAACGTTACTGCGCTTGATGGTACTCAAGAAAATCTGACGTTAAGAATTACATTTAATACTGCTGTAACAGATAATCAACAGTTGCAATTTACAGTAGCTTCTGCCACTGCTGCCACTGGAAGTTCATTATTTGCTGCAGCAAATGCTGCTGGAGCAATTTCTAGCACTACAGGTGATAGAAATAGAATTGAAGTTATTGCAGATAGATTAGCATTTGTTGTACAGCCAGTTAATACAGCTCAAAATGCAGCAATGGCAAGCTCACCAAGTATTAAGGCCTGTGATGTAAATTCTAATACCGATTTAGATTACTCAACAGCTATTTCAATTACTTCAACTGGAACAATGACTGGTTCTCCAATAAGTGTTGTCCCAACTATTGGGACAGGAGTTTCGATATTTTCTGGAATAGTTCATACATCTAATGGTACATATACTTTAGGAGCAACAAGCGGCAGTTTGGCTGGAACGACTAGTTCAAGTTTTGTTATATCAGCATTTAGTTTTGCAGCTGGAGATTTTCGCCCACTTTATCCTACAGATTTATCCTTTAATGGAGATTGGGAGTATTATAATGGAACATCTTGGGGACCAGTTCCAGATAATAATGCGCCACAAAACACAACTACAACAATAAATAGAATATTAATAGACAAATATGTAACTGGTGGAGGAAGTAATGCCAAAGCTTACAATTGTGATTTTATTATTCAATCAGGTGGAGAATTAATAATAGTTGCAAATGATCCTCTACCAGTTGCCGCACAAATGATTGCAGCTGGAAAAAAAATAGAAGTTTTAGCGGGCGGAATATTAACTATTGAAGGCGATATTGATGTTGCACCAACTTCTAATTTAATAGTTAGAGATGGTGGTGAAATGTATTTGGATCAAAATTCAATAGACAATACACATCCAATGTGGGATGGAATCGAATTATTTGAATCGGGTTCTTATGTTGTTATATGGGATTGGAATTGGTCAGCAAGTCCAACCAATAGAAGTATTATAAATATTAATGACACAAATATTTCCAATAATGCAAACGGTTATAAATTTGGTAATCTATATCTAGATATAACTCCGACAGATAATTTTACAATAGTTGGTGGACCTGTAGGAATTATAAATATCGCTGAAAATGATTTTGATATTACAAATAATACAGCATTCTACGTACTTGGATCTACAAATTCTACTGGTACAAATGGATATTTAGTTAATGGTAATTTAATTGTTAATGATGGTCCTTTTAGTTTTGGAGCGAGTTTTTCAAATTCAGCATTTAATCATCAATTTACAATTAATGGTGATTTTCAATGCTTAAGTAATGATATTTTAAAAATTCACCATTCAAGTTCAGGAACTCCAACATCATTAAGTGGTAATGTAACTTTTAAAGGAAATGTAAAAGTAGCTTCAACGGTTACCTCATTTTTAAATGATGGTGGCACGGGTACTCCATCAAGAATGACTGTTAATTTTGATGGAGGAACATTAATTAGTCCTAAATTGATTGATGTTGCTCCAACAGCTGTTGCGATACCTATGGCGATTAAAGGAACAAGTGTTAGGGCTTTCGCTACACAAGACCTTACAACCAATAGTATCGCTAGTTATACAGCTCCATTTACAGTTGAAACTGGTGGGACTTTACATTTTGGATGGGCAGCAGATGGAACAACTCCATTAGTACTTAAAAAAACAACAACAAGTCCGGCAGGTACAAATACTTTTATTTCGCAAACAGGTACAACTCTAATTTCAACTTCATTAGACGGATTGCAAAAAGCATCTGCTACTACAGGAAATGTTCAATATGCATCAAGTAATAAAACATTTGATCAAACAGCAGTTTTTTGGTATGTTGGGAAAAATGATCAAGTTACTGGAGATGTTTTTACTACAGGTGGAACAGCCAAAACTATTATTTGCGATTTAATAGATAATACAAAAAAATTAACCTTAAGCAGTTCAACAAGTATAACAGCGCCTGGATTACTAAATATTATAAAAGGTCAATTTTTTGAATCAGCAACTGCTTTGATTACAGGAAGCACAGGCGGTTTAACTATGGAAGACGGAACACGTTATGTTATTCCAAGTTTATCATCATCTGCAACTGACTTTATCCCAAGAATGGATGGATTATCTTCTATTTATAATCTTTCAGGAAATTCTACAATAGAGTTGAACGGTGCTGATGGTGCAAGTGTATATGATCAATATTTGAGAGGAAGCCGTAACTACAGAAATCTGACCTTTTCTACAAGTGGTACAAAAACCATTTCATCTGCAATTAGTTCTATTACTGGTACAATTACTGTAGCGGACGCAGCTGTTTTAAATGTTGAGAATAAAGTAATGGGAGGAATAGGAACCAACTTGACTATGACTGGTACATCACAATATATCACAGCAGGTACTGGAGTTAAACCTGATGCATCTGGAACGTATAATTTGGGAACAGGGACAAAAGTTACTTTTACAAGCGGTTCAATAGCTGTGCCAATTTTAACTTTACAACAAATAAGATTAGCACCAAATTATTATAATATTGATATTGTTGGTAATAATGTTGGTACAAATACAACAACAGGATCTGTAAAAATACAATCTGGTGGAACATTTACAGTGAAATCTGATGGAATTTTCAAGCATTCAAATACTGCTGGTTTTAGTGGAAGCGGCGTAACAGCAATTGATAACACTAATACTCCAACAATAACTTTAGAGGCAAATTCTACAATTGATTATGCAGGAGCTGACCAAACCATCACATTATTTTCGCCAGCCTACAGAAACTTAACCATTTCTGGAACTGGAGTGAAAACACTTCAAGACGATTTTGCAACTAGAGTAGAAGAAGATTTAAGAATAGATTCAGCTAAGCTGTTATTGACAATTAATCAAATAATTACCGTTAAGGAAGGAGTTTCTATAGCGGCGACTGGAGCAGAATTTGAACTTGATAACAATGCACAATTAATTCAAATTGATGAAGTTGATACTAATGTGGGTACTAATTTTAAATTAAAACGTTTGGCATTTGTAAACGCTCAAGATTATGTGTATTGGTCATCACCAGTATTCGGTTTTGATGTAGGTTTAATTCCAACGCAACAAAGGTATTTCTGGAATCCTATTTTTGCTAACACAAATGGAACGGTAGGGAATTGGAATGGTGCGACAGGAGCAGATGCAATTATGTCTGTAGGAAAAGGATATATAGTGAATTGTGGAAGTGGATTTCCAATTCATGGCTCAGTACCAGGAAATTTAGAAACTAATTTTGTTGGAAGACCAAATAACGGAACGCTTACAAGTACCATTCAAAGAGGAACAAATGCGGCTTCTATTGATGATAATTGGAATTTAGTTGGAAATCCTTACCCATCAGCGATTTTTGCTGAAGAGTTTTTAGATGCCAATGTTGATAAAATTAATGGAAGCGTATGGGTTTGGACGCACGGTCATGCACCAGATAATGCTACTGATCCATTTTATGATAATTTCGGTGCTAATTATTATGCTACTGATTACTTAAAATACAACAAATTAGGAGCAACAGACACAACTTTTAGCGGAATTATTGTTTCGGGTCAAGGATTTATGGTGAATATGTTGAATACAACACCATCAACCACCGAAACGGTTACATTTACTAATGCAATGCGTACAGACGCCACTGCAACACCATACAATAACTCTATTTTCTACAGAACAGCAAATACTAATTTAACAGTAGCTAATCCAGAAGAAAAGCACAGAATATGGTTGTCAATTATAAATACAGCTGTAGGTCAAAAAGAGTCAGCTTTATTGGGTTATTCGGCAAATTCAACGCTTGTAGCAGACCATTTCTATGATTGTATTTATGTACCAAGAACTGAAGTTGGTATTTATACTTTGGTTAATACTGGCGAATATGTAATTCAAGGTCGTCCATTACCATTTCTTGATAGTGATTTAGTTCCTATGGGAGTGAAAATTGTAAATGCAGGAAGTCACAAAATTGCCATTAAGAAAGTAGACGGTTTATTTGAAGGCAATCAAGGAATTTATTTAGAAGATACAGTATTAGGTATTGTACATGATTTAAAAGCAGCACCTTATACATTTACATCAGAAGTTGGTGTGTTTAATAGTAGATTTATTGTAAGATATACACCATCGGCTTTATCAAATGACGATTTTGATTCACTGGATAACAATGTTTTTGTTTCTACACAAAGTACTGATGTTTCAATAAAATCGGCTAACGAATTAATGTCGTCTGTACTTGTTTACGACATTTTAGGAAGAGAACTTGTGAGAAAAAATAACATTAATGCTAATGACATTACTTTACCAAATGTGTCTGCAGTTAATCAAGCGTTGATTGTGAAAATCACTTTAGAAAACGGACAAGTTGTAACTAGAAAAATCATCCTATAATTATAAAATTAATTCAAACAAAAAGTCCCAATCTGTATAGAATGGGACTTTTTTTTATGTGATGGAAGTTCTATTTTCCTTTTCCAGAAGCTTCTAGATTTCTTTCAATTTTGTGTTCTGGACGAGTCCATTTTGGTTTTTCTCCAAGCGATTGAAATTGAGAATCTTCTGCTTCAACTGTCGCTGGTTGTGAAACTTTAGTGAATGGTTTTTGTGGTTTTAAACCTAACAATTCAAACATTTTCATATCATCCTCAACATCTGGATTAGGCGTTGTAAGCAATTTATCACCAGCAAAAATAGAATTTGCACCAGCAAAGAAACACATAGCTTGACCTTCGCGAGACATATTGGTTCTTCCTGCAGAAAGTCTCACCTGAGTTTCTGGCATAACAATTCTAGTGGTTGCAACCATACGAATCATTTCCCAAATTTCAACTGGTTTTTCTTCTTCCATCGGCGTTCCTTCAACAGCTACAAGTGCGTTAATTGGCACCGATTCTGGTTGCGGATTTAAAGTAGAAAGCGCCACTAACATTCCGGCTCTATCTTCAATACTTTCTCCCATACCAATAATTCCACCACTACAAACGGTTACATTTGTTTTACGTACATTGTCAATAGTTTGTAATCTATCTTCAAATCCGCGTGTAGAAATTACTTCTTTATAATATTCTTCAGATGTATCTAAGTTGTGATTGTAAGCATAAAGTCCGGCCTCAGCTAAACGATGTGCTTGGTTTTCTGTTAACATACCCAAGGTACAACAAACTTCCATGTCTAGTTTATTGATGGTTCTTACCATTTCTAAAACTTGATCAAATTCTGGTCCGTCTTTTACGTTTCTCCAAGCTGCACCCATACAAACTCTTGATGATCCACCAGATTTTGCTCTCAATGCTTGTGCTTTTACTTGCGAAACACTCATTAGGTCGTTACCTTCAACACCAGTATGATATCGTGCTGCTTGCGGACAATAACCACAATCTTCTGGACATCCACCAGTTTTAATAGATAATAATGTTGATACTTGAACTACATTTGGATCATGTTGTTCTCTATGAATTGATGCTGCTTCATACAGTAAATCCATTAAAGGTTTATTGTATATTGCTATAATTTCTTCTTTTGTCCAATTGTGTTTTGTGATGCTCATAAGTATATTTTATGTTGCATCAAAAGTAGTCAAATTGTTTTGAAGTAAAAAATGAAATTATAATTGAAAAATTAAAGACTTACCTCTACATCATCTTTAAACACATCTTTTGTTCTCCAGTATTGCATATTGATAAAGGCAACAATCAATACTGATGCAATTCCTTCAATAAAAAGTCCGAAACTATATTCTGCAATAGAGGGTTCTCCGCCAAACAAAAATGCTTCTGATAATTGGTTCATGTATTGTTCGCCTCCTCTAATTTTTAAATAAGCAACAAGTCCGATAATTCCCAGTCCGATGCCTATGAAACCAGTTAAAGCAGAAGATGTTAAATTGGGTAAATAACCAACTTTGCCATTTTTTAGATTCGATTTTATAGCGAGGTTCAAGCCATAAATAACGATGAAGACATTAAGTATTCTTAAAAAATAAAGTTGGGACAAACCTAAAACTTCCATCAGTAGAAAGTAGATTCCAATTCCTAAAAATATTAAAATTCCGTATTTAAACTCTGTAGATAATTTCATAATTTCAAATTTTTAAGTTATTTTTTAGTAAACACTTAATCAAATTTATGAAATATTAAATACAATACGTAAGTTTTAACATAATCTATAAGAATGTTTAACTCTAAGAAAATCGAATTATATTTTTGAAATGTAACTTAAAGACGTTTGTTGGTCTTTGTTTAATTGCGATTTTAAAGAATCGAGTGAGTCAAATTTTTGCTCTTCACGAATAAAATCTAAAATTTCAATCGAAATTATTTTGTTGTAAATATCTGCATCAAAGTCAAAGAAATTTACTTCAATAGTTTGATGTTCGCCATTAACAGTTGGACGATTTCCTATATTCATCATTCCGAAAATAGTATTGCCATCATAATTGCTTTTTACAATGTAAACACCATTTTTAGGAATCAATTTGTACGATTCTTTAATTTGGATATTTGCTGTTGGAAAACCTATTGTTCTGCCAAGTTGCTTTCCTTTTACAACTTCACCCGAAAAAGTATAGTTGTAACCCAAATATTTATTGGCTAATGAAATGTTTCCTTCCAGAATTGCGTTTCTAATTTTGGTAGAACTCACCGCATTATCATTAATTTCTTGTGCCGATATTTGTTCGACTTCAAAATCGTATTGTTTTCCATAAACAATTAAGTCGTCAATATTAGCGGTTCTATTTCTGCCAAATCGGTGATCGTAACCAATAATTATTTTTTTGATGTTAAGTAAATCGACTAAAATGGTTTTGACAAATTCTTCCGCGGTAAGTCTCGAAAACTTTTGATCAAATGGATGAATGATGAGGTTTTTAATTCCAATGTTTCCAATCAATTCCGATTTTTCTTCGATAGTATTGATCAGTTTTACATCAGAACTTTCTTGTAAAACCATACGCGGATGCGGAAAAAAAGTAAGAACCACACTTTCGCAATCGCGTTCTTTAGCGTTTTGAATTAACTTTTCAAGAATGAGTTTATGTCCTATATGAACACCATCAAATGTTCCGATAGTGACTATGGATTTTTTTGCTGCTTTATATTCTGATAAGGAATGAAATAATTTCAATTTTAAATCTTTTTGCAA
>NZ_DQDX01000129.1:0-2113 GCF_003525665.1 Flavobacterium sp. | reverse complement strand
AAGGATTGAATATTTAAATTCAATCCTTTTTAAAGATGTATTTTAAAGATTATTCTTTAATAAAACGAAGTGTTTTAGTATAATTTTCGTTAGAAATAGTTACGAAATATACACCATTGCTTAAAGATGAAGTGTTGATGTTTAAATTGTCATTATTTTCAACTTTTCTTGTCATAATACTTTGTCCTAAACTATTAGTAATAGCTAATGTTTTTGGTAATTCTGCACCTTCAGGAATAGAAATGTTTAATTCATTTCTTGATGGGTTTGGATAAACGTAGATATCACCTGTGAAATCAAAGCTTGTATTATTTAAACTTGCATTATTTGTAAAATAACTAACTCTTGATATTAAAGTATTAGCTGGATTTCCTGATGCAGCAAAATTAGCTACATTTACAAGAGTAGTACTTCCTGCTGTTACAGTGTAAGATCCTTGAGCTGAACCATCAAATAATCCATCACCCCAAGAGTCATTAACTGTTAAGTAATAACATCCGTTTGCTGGAAGTGTCCAAGATTGGTTTGTTACTAGTGGCTGAGTTGCACCTGGCGTTTGATTAGTATATGGTCCGCCACTGTATAATGTTGCACCAGCTTGATTTTTTAACGTCCAAGTTACTTCAGTACCATAAGAATCACCAATTAAATTAAATGTAAAAGTTGTTGCATTAGCATAGGCTAAAGAGCCTGTACCAAAAGATTTAGAAGTAGTATTATTAGTTGCTCTAGCATCAGCACCACCATTAACATTTGTAATGCTAACATTTAAAGTTCCAGCAGTATTAGTGTTAGCCAAAGTAATGTATGCAAATGCATTAGGAGCTAATGAACCAGTCCAACTATTAGTATAATTAGTTCCACCATTCATATTGTAACTTAGTGTAGCAGAAGTCAAAGTATTTGTTCCTCTATTGTAAAGCGAGATTATTTTCGCTGGAGATGTCGGATTTGGAACGCTACATGTTGGCTCAACGCTACTACAAGAATTTTCAATTTTAACTTCAGCATCATTTGCAAAAAGTGCTATTGCAATATCTTTTGTAGAGGTTTTTAATGAAGCTCTGCGAGGAGAGTTGTTCATTACCGTTACCATTCTTGCTTTTTGATCTGCTGTAAAAATATTCATACAAGAATCGTCTGTGTAATCCATGTAGTTTTCAATCATGTCATTGCCAGGTGCTAGTGGACATGTGTTTGCGGTAACGCATCCACCATTTGGACCAGCAGTTGCAGGTGTATCTGGACAATAATCTTTAGCGCTATCTGTTGGATTAACAGTACAGTTTGTGTTATCACCCCAAATATGTCTTAGTCCTAAAAAGTGACCAACTTCATGAGTCATTGTTCTTCCTTTATCAAATGGAGGAGCAAAATTACCAGTTGTTAAATCTGAACTTCCAAAGAATCGGTATCCAGCAACAACACCATCAGTATTTGCTGCTCCGCCAGATGCATTTAAACCTCCTAAAGTAGAACCGTCAGGGAATTGTGCATAACCTAATAAATCAGGATCAGAAAAATTGACACTCCACATGTTCATGTATAATGTTGGATCCCAAATGGTTGATGTTTTTACTGTGCTGTTAATATCACCTGTAGACCAAGATGCTTGACAAAGATTTACTCTGTTTATACCATTTGTAGGGTTTCCGTTAGGATCTACTTTTGCTAATACAAATTCTATTTGTGTATCTGCACCAACTGTATTAGTATTATATCCTGGCGTTCCTAGCATTCTTCTAAAATCCTGCGTCATTACAGTAATTTGAGATTGAACTTGAGCGTCGGTAATGTTTTCGTTTGTTCCGTAAGCATCACCATTATGAATAACGTGAACTACAACTGGAATGTAAATAATTCCACCAGATTGAGAACTCAACATATCAAATTGTTGTTGCTTTTCAATTAATGGTTGTAACCAATTCTCAAATTGATCACGAGTCATTCTTTTTGGATTATTTTCTTGAAGGTATTCTTCATACTCATCGGTTGCACATCTGATGTGTCCGCTAGGAGTTATGTGTTTTACAGGTCTCCCAAAAACTGTATTTTGTTTCTTTTCCTGAGCACTACTTAATGAAGTTATCATCAGAAAAATAAAAGTTAATAA
>NZ_DQDX01000130.1:25167-29144 GCF_003525665.1 Flavobacterium sp. | reverse complement strand
CACAACAATATTATATATTTACGTAGGAGTATTATTTATTCTAACTTACTTATTTGCAAGTAGACTAATCACAAGTTTTAAAACACAGGAGTTTGATTATTTACGATTATCAGTAAATCTTGGACTTCTACTTTACATTATTATTAAAGTAGTGAAATTAGGAAAATTAGAAAACAATAATAAAGAGAACAATGAACAAAAATAGAATCGCCTATATTTTAATCATTGCATCAATAGCTTTGTTAGGCTTTAACATTCATAACGGATACAATCAAAATAACTATAATTATTTCGGAATTGGGTCCAATCTTTTATTAATACTTGCCATGGCAGTAATTATTTTTCAAAATAAAAAAATAAAATAAGCATCTTGAAACTCACTATACTTGGCTGTTATGCTGCAACTCCGCGAACAATTTCCAATCCAACTTCACAAGTTTTAGAAATTAAAAACCGTTTGTTTCTGATAGATTGTGCCGAAGGAACGCAAGTGCAACTTCGCAAAAGTAAAGTCAAGTTTTCCAAAATCAATCACATCTTTATTTCGCACCTTCACGGCGACCATTTTTATGGATTAGTCGGATTAATTTCAACCTTCATGTTGCTCAATCGTGAAAGCGATTTAACCGTTCACGGACCAAAAGGCATCAAAGAAATCATTTTACTTCAACTTCGTGCTTCGGGTTCATTTACTGGATATAATCTTTATTTTAACGAACTAGAATCCAAAGAATCCCAAACCATTTTCGAAGACGATCGAGTAGTGGTAAAAACCATTCCGTTAAAGCACCGCATTTACACCAACGGTTATTTATTTCAAGAAAAAAACCTTGAACGAAAACTCAATATCGAAGCCGTAGAAAACTACAATATCGATAAGGTATATTTCAACAAAATAAAATTCGGCGGCGATATCACACTAGAAAACGGAACAATAATTCCCAATTCAGAGTTAAGTTTTGATCCGCAAGTAGCAAAATCCTACGCCTTTTGTAGCGATACAATCTATAATGAAGAAATCATTCCCATCATAGAAAACGTAGATTACCTCTACCATGAAAGCACTTTTCTAGAAAGTGAAGCCCATCTTTCAGAGAAAACCATGCATTCCACAGCCAAACAAGCCGCTACAATCGCTTTAAAAGCCAATGTAAAGAATCTTATACTTGGTCATTATTCAACGCGTTACGGCAACATACAGTTGTTTAAGGACGAAGCGCAAACCATTTTCCAAAACGTACAACTTGCCGACGACGGAAAAGAATTTGATTTCGAATAGGAGCGAACCGCTTGGGCTTTATCAGTAATCCTTATTCCTGCTGCAGGAACTCGCTTCCCGATAAAAATCGGGAGAGCTCAAACAATTCCAGCATCAGGGCTAATTAGTAGTTCATTTTAACTTTTGTTTCCGTAATAAGAGCAAAATCTCTTTAACTTTGTACTTATAATTTCACAAAGTACAAAACAATGAAAGATTTAGGCGATTACAGAAAATCATACGAAAAAAGCGAATTACTAGAAACCAACATTCCAGAAGATCCAATTAACCTATTCAATAAGTGGTTTCACGAAACCGAAGATTTTGGTGGCATCGATGAGGTAAACGCCATGACAATTTCAACCATCGGATTAGACGGATTCCCAAAATCGCGTGTTGTATTACTAAAAAAATTCAACGAAGAAGGTTTCATTTTCTACACCAACTACAATTCCGAAAAAGGATTAGCCATACAAAACAATCCACACGTTTGTCTTTCGTTCTTTTGGCCAAGCATAGAACGCCAAGTAATCATTAAAGGAATCGCCGAAAAAACTTCCGAAACAGTATCTGACAACTATTTCAATTCTCGTCCCGATGGAAGCAAACTTGGCGCAATTGCCTCGCCGCAAAGTCAAGTTATTCCCAACAGAGAATTTTTAGAACAAAACTTAAAACAATTAGAAAAAGATTTCGATGGCAAAGAAATTCCAAGACCAGCGTTTTGGGGAGGCTTTTTAGTTAAACCTCAAGAAGTTGAATTCTGGCAAGGTCGTCCAAATCGTTTGCATGATAGAATACGTTTTCAGTTTCAAAAAGACGATTTTTCATGGAAAATAGAAAGGCTTTCATCATAATTGTAAGAAAATTATGTATTAATTTTTTAAAATGATGTATTTCATCGATTTTATTTGACACTTAAGCGATAAAGTAGTAGTATTGTATAACACAAAAGCACAAACGTTCTTACAATACAAAACCTAAAGATATTTGCCCCACATCTATCCTTAAAAAAAATTAACCCTATAGATATTTGCCCCACATCTATCATAGACTTAAACCTACTACTATGAAAGCAAAATTACTAAGTGTTGTTATGCCAATGCTATTGGTATTTACTATGATGTCATGTTCATCAGAAGAAAGCGAATCAGGATCAACAAATTCAAAAGTTGTTACTGAGTACAGTTACGATCAAGACGAGATGGCTTTGGTCGATGTAGTAAACAATTACAGAGTTTCTCAAGGTTTATCGACGTTAACTTTAATAAACCACATTTCGTACAAGTCTGAAGAACACAATGATTACATGATTGAAAATAATGTTGTAAACCATGATTTTTTCAATCAACGTGCTAGTAATATTAAATCGGTTTTAGGAGCGGTTACAGTTGGAGAAAACATAGCATACAATTTTTCTACTCCAAATTCTGCTTTACACGCTTGGTTACAAAGTCCAGGTCACAAAGAAAATATTGAAGGAGATTACACTCATTTTGGAGTTTCAGTTTCTATAAATCCAGCTAACGGAAAAAAATATTATACTAATATTTTTATGAAAAAATAAGTGATTTTAAATTTGTTTGATTTTGAAAAGACCACCTTCGTAAGTAGGTGGTTTTTTTATTGGCAACTTTCTTGTAAACGGCTTATTTTCTTAAAAAATAAATAGTCTAATTTTTAGCAATTTTTTTATATTTGAAAAAAATAAATAACATGAATATTTTAGGAATAGGATCACGAATTAAACATAGTGAATTTGGACTTGGAGTTGTAACCAACGTTACCTCGAAACACTATTGGGTAACCTTCATAGAAACCGGATTAGAAACTATCGATGTTGACAGCGAATTTGAAATCATCGACGCAGTTGAAGACGAAGTGGATTCAGTAAGTTTTTATGAAGTAGAGAAAACTTTAAAAAACATTCTACAAAAATGGAGTGATGTAACGCAAATTGTTCCCATCGCAGACAAATGGAAAGGTGGAAAATTAATCATGGAACCAGGAACTCCAACTCAAAATAAAGAAGTTCCAATTGATACTTTTTTCAATAAAATAATAATGGTAAGAGATAGACTTCGTGTAATGGAGCAAAAAATAAATTCAAGTAATTTAGATAACGCCGAAAAAGTGGAATTGCAGCAATACATTACAAGATGTTACGGAAGTTTAACGACTTTTAATGTGTTGTTTAAGAGTACTAATGATTATTTTGTGGGTGAGAAGAGTAAATAGTTTATGAAATGAATAAAAAATCATTTTTACCAATTTCATTTTTTATCATAATACTTTTCCTTATTATATTTTCTGTATATAAAGGAAATCAATATCAGAAAGAAATGGAAGATTATCCTGGTTTTACAATATGTAAACTAACTTTTTGTAAAGAAGTAAGAAGAGGTAAAACGGCTTATATAAAATATTTTTTAAATGATACTCTGTATAGAAGAAAGGGAGGAAGTTGCCCTGAAAATTCTGATTTAAGGCTAAACAAGTATTTTCTTTTAAAGTATTCGACACTGGATAATGATAAAATTCAGGTAGATTTTTCCCAAGAAATAACTAATGTTGAGCAAATAAACGAATTAGAATCAAAGCTTAAAAATTGGTTCGATTTGCCTTATGTTTCAGAATAATATTCAGCAAATATTTTTAGTGTTCAGTCAGCAGTCACAGTAAACAGATAGAACTGAAAACTGCGACTGCGACTGAAAAC
>NZ_DQDX01000130.1:24721-25071 GCF_003525665.1 Flavobacterium sp. | reverse complement strand
CTGCGACTGCGACTGAAAACTAAATAACTCGTTTCCTCTGACGATTTTCAATATAATCTTCGATTGCTTTTTTGGTGGTGTACCAATTTCTACCTTCTTTGTGAGCATCAATTTTTCCTTGTCTTGCTAATAAACTTATGTATTCTTGACCATAAGGCGAATTGGGTTCACTAACAATATTGGATATTTCTTGAAAATCATAATCATTATCGGGTAACGAACTTAGATAAATATTTAAGGTTCGTTCTTGCGCTTGACACATCAATAGCATCAATTTTTGATAATTACCGTTGTTGGCTTGGTTTAATGCTTCGTAATATTTTTTTCTATCGTTGGATAAAATAATTGCC
>NZ_DQDX01000130.1:23817-24581 GCF_003525665.1 Flavobacterium sp. | reverse complement strand
GCGGAAAACCTTTTCGCATCAATAATAAATTCATTGCCAGTCGAACAGTTCTTCCATTTCCGTCAAAGAACGGATGAATCCAAACAAACTTATGATGGAAAATAGTAGCCAACTCAATATCATTAAGTTGCATCGGATTGGTAGTTACAAAATCAATCAATTCATCAAGTAAAGCGGAAACTTTATTGGCATTGGGCGGAATAAAATTAGCTCCAGAAATTCGAACGCCACCATTTCTTAATCTTCCTGCAAAATCTTCTTCAATCATATTTAAAACCAAACTGTGAATTGAAAGTATATCTATTGCTCGAATTTCATAACTATCATCAACAATAGAAAACAAATAATTGATGGCTTTCTCGTGATTTTTAGCTTCAAAATGTTCGCGAAGTGACTTTCCTTTTACAGTGATTCCTTCTTGCAAAACCATTTGAGTTTCTTGAAGAGTCAAAGTGTTTCCTTCAATACTATTCGAATTATAAGTCCATTCGATTGATAAAGATTCTTTTATTTTTTGCAAAGCAATGTTAGGCAATGGTCTGCTTCTTTTTAAAACAGCCACTTTATCATACAATCTATCGAATGTTGATTGTAATTCTTCTCTATATTTTATATCAATGTTCCACATAATGAAGCAAATGTACTTCTTAATATCGGATAATACAAATTTTGAATCTATCCGATATTAAGAAACTAAATATATTTTTTGAGAATAAAACTTTCTGCTAAAATTTTGGAATTTGGAATTTAAATTTTGGAATTTA
>NZ_DQDX01000130.1:21146-23778 GCF_003525665.1 Flavobacterium sp. | reverse complement strand
TCTTTCAACTTCTCACGATAGGCTTCAAGTAGTTCAACTTTAGAAATTAGTCCGAAGAATTTGCCGTATTTAGTGACTGGAAGAATAGTTTCATTTGATGTTTCAAATTTATCCATGATGGTTTCCATTCCGTCATCGTGATGAATTACTTCTTTGGGTTGCGAAATAATTTCTTTAATCATCGTGAATTTTACTCGATACTGATTAAATACTATTGGACGAATCGATTCAAAATCAATGATTCCTAGCATTTTATTTTTTTCATCCAAAACCGGAATTATAGATTGATTGGAACTTGATAAATATTCGATTAAATTTTCTAATGATTTTTCTAATGAAATTGTTTTTACATCGGTTTGAACCAAGTCAAGAAAATCAATGCTTTGCAGGATATTTTTATCTTTATCGCTTGTAAAAACTTCACCTTTATCGGCAAGTGCTTTTACGTCCATAGAATGTTTTTCAAATTGCTTAGAAACCGCATAACTTATTGAAGAAACCATCATTAACGGAACCATCAAATCGTAACCGCCAGTAATTTCGCCTATTAAGAAAATCGCGGTTAATGGCGCATGAAACAATCCAGATAGAATTCCGGCCATTCCAACCATTGCAAAATTGGTAACTGGTAAATAGGAATTGATGTTGGTAATATCCATGAATTTTGCAACAAAAAAACCAAGGTAGGAACCCACAAAGAGAGAAGGAGCAAAGTTGCCACCATTTCCACCAGAACCCAAAGTTAAACCTGTTGCAAAGGCTTTTAGTAAAACGATTACTCCAACAAATGCCAACAAAACCCATTGTTTACTTTTGTAATCTTCAAGAAATGTATTGTTTAATAAATGCTCCGGATTTGAAGTTGAAAGCGTTTTAATACTCTCATATCCTTCACCGAAAAGTGATGGAAAAACAAATATCAAAACGGCCAAAATTGTGGCGCCGAAAAGAGCTTTCTTATAAACTCCCATTTTTAATTTGCTAAAAAAATGTTCTACTTTTCTAAAATTTCGAGCATGATAAACCGAAACTAATCCGGCTAGAATTCCGAGAAGAATGTAGTATGGCGTGTTGTGATAATCAAATTCGGTTACATTTTTAAAACTTAAAAGTACATCTTGACTTAGAATAACTTTAGAAACCAAAGCACCAGTTGCACCAGAAATTATAATTGGAATAAATGCAGAAATTGAAACATCGGTTAGGATTACTTCTACTGCAAATAAAACTCCGGCAATTGGTGCGTTAAACGCAGCTCCAATTCCGGCAGAAACTCCGCAAGCTAAAAGTAAAATTCGATCTTTTTGCGATAATTTATATTTCTGAGCAAAGTTAGATCCAAATGCCGCACCAGTAATAACAATTGGACTTTCTAATCCAGCAGAACCACCAAGACCAACAGTTAATGAGCTAGTTATGATTTGCGCATACATTTGTTTTTTCGGAATAATTCCGCCTTTTTTGGCAACTGCATACAATATTTTGGAACTTCCTTTCTCTAAATCACCATTTAAAACTCTCCGAATTACAAAAACAGTGAGTAAAATCCCGATGATTGGTAGTAGAATTGTAAAAAATGGAAATTTTAAAAATCCGTTAATGTAGTTTGCAAAAACAAAAACATTATGGGCAAAACTTTTTAGTATAATTACTGCCAATGCACAAGAAATTCCAACAAGAACGCAAGCCAAATAAATAAAATTTCGTTCAGATAAAAGTTGTTTGCAAAGAAAAACTACCGCTTCAAATTTTTGAGCGAATTTTCTAAAAAATAGTTGAACTTCTACCGATTTACGATTGGGCATTGTGTTTTTTATAAGGACTGCAAATATAACTTATTTTATATTTCTCAACGCTTCTCTCTTGCTTAAAGGTTTTAAATTGGTAGCATTTACAAAATTTGTAACACCAATCGGATTGAATCTACTGTAATCTCGTAATGCCCAACCAATTGCTTTTTGAATAAAAAATTCGTTAGATTCTCTATGTTTTTCGCATTCTGATTTTAGTAGTTCAAAGTTGGTTTTGTCTTTATAACTCAATTGAAAAATAATTGCAGATCGATTTAGCCACATAGTATTTGAATTGGAAAAGCGTTCAATAACTGGATAAGTTTCGTTTGGAAATTGTTGCAAATAACCACCAAGTAAATATTTAGCCACAACATCAACCGAATCCCACCAAGAGTTAGTGATGATGAGATTTTCAATCAGTTTTATATCTTCTAAAACATAGTTTTTCTTGAATTCTTTAACCAATAAGTCAATTGCACATTGATGAAATTCTCTTTCATTTTTATTGAATAATTCGCACGCAATGTTTCTAAAATCGGCTTTTATTTCAGATTTGTATTTTTCGTAATTGGCTTTGAAAATAGTTCTTCTTTCGTCGGTTTTGATTCCTAAAAAATCGAAATTATTTTTCATATAATTTTCCATCGGAATCGCAGTTTCTCGATTGGAATTACTTCGTAAACTGTTTTCTAAATCTGTTATAAAATTCATTTTCAATATTTAAAATCCAACTGCAGTATCATCGCCACGAGCATCAGCTCCAGCTTCTAATTTTTTATTTGGCAACACCAAAATTGCATCGACTTTTCCAATAATTGGTGACGATTTTTCATTGATTT
>NZ_DQDX01000130.1:18636-21056 GCF_003525665.1 Flavobacterium sp. | reverse complement strand
AGGTTCAAATAACACTTCGTCTGGTAGCCATTGATGATGAAATCTTGGTGCGTTAACGGCTTCTTGCATTCCCATTTTGAATTCGGAAACATTTAAAATCGTTTGCAACACAGATGTTATAATTGTTGGTCCGCCAGGCGTTCCTAAAACCATAAAAAGTTTGCCATTTTTTTCTACAATTGTTGGCGCCATTGAACTCAACATTCTTTTTTGTGGCGCAATGCTATTGGCTTCAGCTCCAACTAATCCGTACGAATTTGGAACACCAGGTTTTGCCGAAAAATCATCCATTTGATTGTTAAAAAAGAATCCCAATTCTTCTGAATACAACTTGGAACCGTAAGCGCCATTTAATGTTGTGGTTACCGAAACGGCATTTCCATCTTGATCTACAATTGAGTAATGTGTAGTTTCATCACTTTCAGAAATCGAAATTTCTCCATGACTTACTTCCGCTGATTGCGTTGCTTTTTCCCAATTGAAGCTTTTCATTCTGTTGTTCAAATAAGTTTTATCAAGCAATTTATCTGTAGAAATTTTCACAAAATCTGGATCGCCAAGAAAGTAATTTCTATCAGCATAAGCACGACGTTCGGCTTCGGTTATAAGTTGAATGTATTTCTCAGAATTGTGCTTAAATTTTGAAACATCATAACCTGAAATCATCGTCATAATTTGCGCCAAAGTAATTCCGCCGCTTGATGGTGGCGACATCGAAATGATGTCTAAATTTTTATATTTAAATCGGATAGGTTCGCGCCATTTTGCTTCATATTTTTCCAAATCTTCCATCGAAATTATACCGCCTTTCGATTTTAGAAAAGCAACCATTTTTTCGGCAGTTGCACCTTTGTAAAATTCGTCTTTACCATTTTTCATTATCCGTTTTAAAGTTGCAGCCATTGCTGGATATTTTATGGTGTCGCCAACTTTAAATGTTTTAGAATAAATGGTTTTATCTCCGCTTACTTTAATTATATCTTGCTGATTGTCTGTTATTTGTATGAGTTGTTTTGAAGTAATAACTACACCATTTTCAGCCAATGCAATTACAGGCGTCATGATTTCTTCAATCGATAATTTTCCGAATTTTTTATGAACTTCAAATAATCCGGCGATGGTTCCAGGAACGCCAACAGACAACGCGCCATTGACTGATAAATTTGGAATTACATTTCCGTTTGCATCCAAATACATATCTTTTGAAGCTTTCATCGGAGCTTTTTCGCGATAATCTAATGCTCCAGTTTCACCATTATTCAATCGATAAACCATAAATCCGCCACCTGAAATATTTCCTGCATAAGGATAGGAAACTGCAAGAGCCAATTCGGTTGCAACCATAGCATCAAAGGCATTGCCGCCTTTTTTCATGATTTCAACACCAATTTGAGACGCTTCTTCACGTGCAGAAACCACCATTGCCTTGGAAGTGATTAATCCTTTTTGGGCTTGGCAGAAAAGTGTAAAAAAAAGAAAAATTAAAAGTGTTACTGTTTTTAAGTTTCGATTGCGATTCCTACGGAATGACAATATTGTGCATAGTTTTTTCATAATTCAAGTAATTTCTCTTTGCAATGTTGTTGTAATTCCTCAAAGTATAATGTAAATTCTTCTTCAAATTCGGCGTAAAATTGCTTCACTTCAACAATGGCTTCTTGCATGTGAACACGATGTTTGGTTCGGTAATCCATTTGAAATAAAATCATCTCTAATCCGTCTAAACTAGCATAACTCACTAACCAATTTCTAGCAATCATCGAAGGCATCATTTTCTGAATTTTCTCTGTAAGAAGTCCGTAATTATTTTGGAGTAATTTGTAGAAATTGTCAGCATAATCTTCCAATTTTTCTTCAGAATACTTTGACCAATTTTTAGCCAAATAATGATCGTAAACAATATCCATAATCACACCAGAATAGTGACCGTATTTCTCGTGCAAACGGTGTTTACTTTTTCTATAAATAGGATGCGCATCGGTAAAAGTATCGATGTAACGGTGCAATAAAATGCCTTTTCTAATATCGTCTGGATAATCCAAATAGTGATGTCCACGAATGCTATCGGCCATAAAATTTCCAATTTTAAGCAAATCGTTGTTTCCAGAAAGATATATGTGCGCGAGGAAATTCATTATAGGTTGTGGGTTGTAGGTTTTGGGTTTTAGGTATTTTTTGGTTTAGTAGTTTGTAACTAGGTAAATATACTAAATTAATTCAAATTTTTTTATTGCTTTCAACTTGTTATATTTGTCTAAATTTAAAAGTAGGTAACCTAAAACCTAAAACCCATAACCTAAAACCTTAAGAAATGACTTTAATAAAATCAATATCAGGAATTCGCGGAACGATTGGCGGAAAAGTAGGCGATAATTTAACACCAGTTGACGCAGTAAAATTTGCATCAGCTTATGGAACAT
>NZ_DQDX01000130.1:13201-18613 GCF_003525665.1 Flavobacterium sp. | reverse complement strand
AGGTTGTTATAGGAAGAGACGCGAGAATTTCTGGACCAATGATTCATAATTTAGTGATGAATACGTTGCTTGGATTAGGAATTGATGTCATCGATTTAGGACTTTCTACAACACCAACAGTTGAAATTGCTGTTCCGATGGAAAAGGCCGATGGTGGAATTATTTTGACTGCTTCACACAATCCGAAACAATGGAATGCTTTGAAATTACTGAATGCAAAAGGTGAATTCCTTAGCGGAAAAGAAGGCGAGTTGATTCTAGAAATTGCCGAAAGTGAAGCATTTGATTTTGTTGATGTTGATTCGTTGGGAGAAATTACCGTAAACGATTCGTATATGGATATTCATATTGATGAAGTTTTGGATTTGCCTTTAGTTGATGCCGATTTGGTGAAAACCAAGAAATTTAAGGTTGTTGTTGATGCTGTGAATTCTTCAGGTGGAATTATCATCCCAAAATTATTAGAATTAATGGGTGTGGAATGCGTAAAATTATACTGCGAACCTAACGGACATTTTCCTCATAACCCAGAACCTTTGAAAGAACATTTGGGAGATATTTGCAAATTGGTAGTAGAAGAACAAGCAGATTTCGGAATTGTAGTTGATCCAGATGTTGATAGATTGGCGTTTATTTCTAACGATGGCGAAATGTTTGGTGAAGAATATACTTTGGTTGCGATTGCCGATTATGTGTTGAGTAAAACTCCAGGAAATACGGTTTCTAACATGAGTTCGTCTCGTGCATTGCGTGACATTACCAACAAACACAACGGAAGTTACCAAGCAAGTGCTGTTGGCGAAGTGAATGTAGTAGAATTGATGAAAGCTACAAACGCAATAATTGGAGGTGAAGGAAATGGCGGAATCATTTATCCAGAATCGCATTATGGTCGTGATAGTATTGTTGGTGTTGCGTTGTTCTTGACGTATTTGGCAAACCAAACTAAAACGGTTGCCGAACTGAGAGCAAGTTATCCGCAATATTATATGAGTAAAAATAAAATTGAATTAACACCACAAATTGATGTTGATGCAATTTTAGTGGCCATGACAGAAAAGTATAAAAATGAAGATATTACTACAATTGATGGTGTAAAAATTGACTTCGCCGAAAATTGGGTACATTTAAGAAAATCAAACACGGAACCAATTATTAGAATTTATACTGAAGCTGCTACGCAAGATTTAGCAGATAATTTGGCTGAAAGAATTATTGGCGAGATTAAAGTTATTGCTGGGATTTAATTTGAATTTATTTCAGACCCTTTACAAATATAGAAGCCTTTCGAAAGTAATTTTGGAAGGTTTTTTTGTGGAATGGTTTTAGATTTAATTATATTTGGGGAATGTAGTTCGTGATTTTACTTGATTGGGATAATGGTTAATTAGTTGCGAATATTCACCTAATCTTAGTAGTAAATCTAAAAATTTCTATAAAACAGAAAATTGAAGAATAAAAACTTACTTATCGAACCCGAAAGGAAACACTCTAGAAAAGATTTATTTATTATGATTTTGATCGTAATTTCATTCTTTGCATTAGCTGAGTTATTATATCCTATTTTAAAACCAAATAAAAGCCACTCAATTCCTTTTACAAATGGTTTCTTTTTTGTAATATCTTCATTAATGATTGTGTATGTATTTTCAAGAAAAATTTATCAATTGATAGAAATTGATTATGAAAATAAAAAGTTAAAATTTGAATATATTACTTTATTTAAAAACCACTGTGAAAAAAATATTTCATTCGAAGAGTTGGAATACGAATACAAAAAAATTGCTTCAAGAAGTGGTGGAAAATGGACTTTAAAAATATGGCAGAATAATAAAAAAGTCTTTTGTTTAGAAGAACGTGATTTTGGGTTTGAAAAAGAAAAGTTAGATTTATTAGTTGAAAAACTAAAAGAATTAGAATGATGGTCTATTACTAACATTTTTTTTTAGTGCTTTATTTAAAGTTTCTTTCATTTTCAATTCATAATTTCCTAAATATTTCCTAACAAATTTCTTCAAAACCCAAATAATCCTATATTTGATTTCCAAAACAAAAATATATGTCTTTTAAAATTACGAGGATTTCCTTTATAGTTGTAATTTCTTTACTGTTAGCTAATTGTACTTCGGTAGAAAAATATAATTTTAAGTTAGCGCAACCTATTTCTGTTGAAAAACTTCAAAAAGACATTGACTATACCCAACACAAATTAGAAAAACTATATCCAAATCTTTACGGATATATTTCTAAAGAAAAACTCAACTTTAAGTTTGATAGCATTCGAAAAGTAGTCAATAAACCAATGACTAGTTCAGAGTTTTACTTTGTAATTTCTCCAGTTATTGCTTCGGTTAGACAAGGTCATATGACAATGACGCCACTTTCAAAGAAACTTTCAAAAACAGAAGCCAAACGTATAAAGAAAATGGGCGATGGACCATTATCGCAATTTACTTTTGAATGGGAAAACAGCAAACTTTTTGTTATTAAAAATAAATCAAAAAAGAAAAACATCAGTTTGGGAAGCGAAGTTGTTACTATTAATGGAATTGCTCCACAATCGCTTTTCAATAAATATCGGAAATCGGTAACTTCTGATGGTTATAATGAAACTTACATTCGCAAAGGTTTCAATAAAAGATTTTACCTTTATATGACCAATGAAATCGGTATAAATGATAGTTTAACTTATGTTTTTAAGCAAAAGGATTCTACTTTTACCACTGTTATTTCTAGAAATAAACCTGAAAAAAAAGAAGTTTCTAAAGGTAAAATTGTTGAAAAAGATTCGGTGAAAGCAGTAGCGAAAAAGCCAATTGATAAAGCGAAACTAAAATTTGATAAAAAATTCAAAAGAATCTATGGTTATAATGCTTTGACTAAAGAATATGCTAAGAGTTTGAATTTTGTAAAATCGGATAGTACAGTTGCTATTTTGAAAGTTAAAAATTTTTCAGAAGGAATTTATTCAAAGTCTTATAAAGCCATTTTTGATTCTATAAAAAAGCACAACATTCAAAATCTAATCATCGATATTCGTGACAATCCAGGTGGAAGAGTTGCCGATGCGGTGAATTTGTACTCGTATTTAACCGATAAAGATTTTGTGATTTTGCAGCCAGCCAAAGTTACTTCTAAAACCAGTTTGTTCAAATGGGGTTTGTTTAGAGAATTGCCTGCCGTTGCTTATCCGTTTGCTGCAATTGCTTATCCTTTTTACATAGGATTTTCGTATTTTAGAACTACAAAAAAACCAGATGGAACTTATGAATACCGACTTGTAGGTTCCAGAAAAAGCAAATTTGCACGCAATAATTATAACGGAAAAATCTATGTTTTAATCAATGGCGGAAGTTTTTCGGCTTCTTGTATTTTATCATCTTCTTTGAAATCAAACCCGAATGTAACTTTTGTAGGTGAAGAAACTGGTGGCGCATTTAACGGAACTGTTGCTGGAATTATGCCAGTGGTAGATTTGCCAAATTCAAAAATTCCTTTGCGATTGGGTTTAATGGATATTAGAACAATCAATCAAACAGCGGTTGAAGGAAGAGGTATTTTTCCCGATGTTGAAATTCCGCTTACAATTGAAGATAAAGTGAAAAATAACGATCCGCAATTGGATTGGATTATGGAAGATATAAAGAAAAAACACTGAAATTAATCAGATTTTTCATTGACCGATTGCTTTATCGAAATTACTTTCGTCAATGCCACTGTTCGGCATGTTTTTTAAAATTATCGATGATACTTTGCCAACCTTGACGTTGTAGTTCTTCTGGATTCACATTTTCTGGATCGAATGATTCTGTAATTTCAATTCCATTTTGAGTTTCTTCAAAGGACATTTTTACTTTTCGTCCATCAATGATTGTATATTCAATTAGCTTAAATTCGATGATATTCGTATAAATTCCTTCAAAATCAAAACTCATAGAATTGTCTTTTGCTGCCATAGTGAAATTGAATTTTCCATCTATTTTCAAATCATTAGTAGCTTTTGGACAATGCCAATCATCTGAAGCGTTGTTCCATTTTGTAAGGTGTTCTGGATTTGTCCAAAAATCCCAAGCTTTTTCTAGTGAAGCAGTTACGGTAGTTTTTACAGTGATCATTTTTTCTTTTTTTCTAAATTTTGTTTAACTCTAAATGCAGTAATTTTCGAAATTAAATCCAACGGAATTGGTTCATCAATAGGAAATTGAATTGTTCCTTTTGAGGTAGCAAAATTGGTGATATAATCATTAAAAGCTTCCACGGCAGAATGTCCAGGATAGAAACCGATATGGTTTTTGTAGGCCGCAAAGTGTACTAAATTTCCATGATATTTAAATGTGGGAATTTGATAACTTATAGTTTCTTCGGCTTCGGGAATAACATTTCTTATTGTTTCTCTTATTTCCTCTAAAATTAAAATCACCTTTTCTGGTTGCAAAGCAATATACTCGTCAATGGTTTTAAAATTAGTAGTCATCTTAACAATTGTTTGATACTACTAAATTAAAAAAAAAATTATTAAGAACTACAAGAAAGCATTGAACAGCCAATTTTTACGCGTGCCCAATCGGGTCTTTTGGCATACCATTTTTCAAATTCTGGTTGCTCGTCATATGGTTTTTTTAAGATTGTATGCAATTCATTTACAACAGAATAGTCTTCGTTATTTGCAGCATCTATTGCTATTTGAGCCATGTAATTTCGCAAAACATATTTTGGATTAACAAGATCCATTTTTGTTTTTCGAATTTCATCCGCATCGTCTTCCAATTTTATTCTGTTAATGTATTTAGTAAACCATTTTTCCCAACTTTTTAGAATAGTTTTAGAAATTTCTTTCGGATTGTAAAAAGCATTATTTACTAATGAAATACCAACTCCAACAGAAAGCTCTTTTTTTATATTACTCAACTCTCTAAAGAAAATCGTCATGTCAGTTTCAGATAATTGAAGTACATTTTCTAATGCTTCTATTATTTTTTTGTCTTCTTTTAGTATTTTAGAAAAACCCAATTTATCTCGCATCATATTAAGATAATCAGTTTCATATTGCTCTTTAAAATTGTTTAGAATGTTTTCAAGAGGTTCAGCTATTTCAATTAACGGATACAAAGCATTCGCTAACTGGTATAAATTCCATTGCGCGATATCGGGTTGATTACCAAAGCGGTAACGTCTGTGTTGACTATCGGTAGTATTTGGTGTCCAATCGGGATTATAATCTTCGAGCCAACCATAAGGACCAAAATCAATTGTAAGTCCTAAAATCGACATATTGTCGGTATTCATTACACCATGAACAAAACCTACTCGTTGCCAATCAACAATCATTTTTCGGGTTTTATCCGCTACTTTTTGAAAGAATTCTATATATTTTAATTTTCCATCAATTAAAATTTCAGGATAATAGTGTTC
>NZ_DQDX01000130.1:0-13129 GCF_003525665.1 Flavobacterium sp. | reverse complement strand
GGATAATAGTGTTCTATGGTAAAATCGGCTAACTTTTGTAAATTTTCAATATCATTTTGCGATGAAAACAATTCGAAACTTCCAAATCTTATAAAAGTAGGAGCAACTCTGCAAACAACTGCACCTTTTTCATATTCGGGATTTCCGTTATACATTACATCACGTAAAACTTCGTCTCCAGTTAAAATTAACGATAATGAACGCGTTGTAGGAACACCCAAATAATGCATTGCTTCACTACATAAATGTTCACGTATTGAAGAACGTAAAACGGCCAAACCATCAGCTCTTCTTGAATATGGAGTAGATCCAGCTCCTTTTAATTGGAGCATTAAAGATTGATAATTATGTTCCACTTCTGCTAAAACAATTGCTCTTCCATCACCCAATTGACCAGCCCAATTTCCAAATTGATGACCAGCATAATTCATAGCATAAGGTCTTGAATCTGGTAAAATTGATTTGCCAGAAAATACATTTGTAAATTCTTCTGATTGCGTTTCTTCGGGTGAAATTCCTAGTAAAGCTCCAACTTCTTCAGAAGCGTGAATCAACTTTGGATTGGATGGAATTCTTGGATTTACAAAAGAAAAGGAGGCATTTAAAACCTGGCGCGAAGTATTAACTTCACTAGTATCGGCAGTTAGTTCTTTAGAAAATCGATTGTTAATTTTTAATTGCATTTATTTTAATTGAATGGTATACAAATTTACGTAAAAAGTAATAGATAGGTATTTATTTAACATATTGATAAATTCATCAAATTATTAAATTTGATTTAGGTTTTGGTGACAAATGTATCTTTTACCCATTTAGTTTCTAGTCCAATTTTACACCATCCGTTTTTTTCCTCGGTGATGAAAATTTCGGTTCCTTTTGCTAAACTTCCTACAATACTAAAATTACTTCCAGAACCATTTCTAATGTTTAAGGTATCTGCTGTAACAGTTGCACGAGTAACTTTTTCAGTGTGTCGTCCTGCTATCCAATGAGATGATGAACTTGATATTTTATACCATCCGTTTTTTTCTTCAAAAATTCGTAAAACAGAACCTAGAGGAATGGCATCTCTATCTAAAGCTTTTTCACTTGTATAAGAAGGTAATGATCTAACGTTTAATTTGTTGGCAGTAATTATTCGGTATTCTAAAATTGAAATTGGAGTAGGAGTTGGTATTTGATTTTTAACATTTTGAACTAATGGCAAAAAATTAGATTCGCAATCGGCTACTTTATTTCCTCCAAAAAAAGCAGTTCCAGGACACGATTTATTTCCGCCAGCACCATTATTTCGCTCGCCAGAAGCAAGATTGAACCAATGATGATAAACAATTCTATCACTTGAAACTGGAATGTTAAATTTAGCGCATAATAGTGCTGTCATTTTTACAATAGTCTCTTTTTGAAGCCTTGTCATCACATCATTTCCTGTATCAAAATTCCCAACGTTTTCAATACATATTGCATTAGCATTAAATCCGTAAATGCATGCAGGAGAATTTTCAATACTTCGTCCAGTGGCAATAGAACCGTCAGGAAAAGTAGAAAAATGTTGACCAATATCACTCCAACCATTGGTGTTTACATGGTGGTTTTTCATTCCTTTTTGCAACTCCAATTGATTGATATCGTTGCATAAGTCATAATTTGGTGAATAGGTGTGGTGTTGCTGAATGTATAAAACGGTTCGTCCAACTTTTATATTTTTTATGTAATTTTCAAATTCTTGAATGGAAAAAAGTTTGAATCCGTATTTAGTTTTCATTAGTTCTAGTTTTATAATCGTTTTAAAAATTCAGCGTATCCAAAAGATTCTAAACATCCAAGAATACTAGTGTTAGTAATTTCATCAATTAAAGTAGTGTCAATTTCTATATATTTATCGCCAAACCATTCTAATCCAAAAGAATATAGAAATTTTCCATTAGCTTGAATTCGGGCGTATTCAATGTGACAGCCATAATCTACACAATCAGTAGTGGGTAGAAACAAATAATTTCCGTTTGCATCATGCGTTATTTTTAATCCAATTCTGTTTTTAGTTACTTCGATCCATTCAGGATTTTCATCATAAATAATTTCTTTAGTTTGAAGATCTTCCAATTTTACATTAAAACTCCATTTCACGCAATTTTCAATGAAACCGAAGGCAAACTTTCCCATTTGCTTTTTAGTTACTTTACCAATTCGTTCTTTTATTTCTATAGTTCCTTCGCAAAGTTTGATACATAAATTTTCTTGGTTGAGTTTTTTATAATAATCCGTTCTCGGTTTTGTGGTAGTGATGGTTAGATTTTTCTTTAAAAACCACTTTGTAATTTCTTTGTTTTCTTTTTCAAAAAACCATCGTATTTCTTTACTTGCTAACATATTTTAATTAAGTTTTTTAGATAGTCTTAAACAAATCGTTCCTATGAATTATTATGTGAGTTTTTGTTTTGTAAAATTATTAATTTTAATAGGTAGAAGTAGAGTCAATTACCCCATTTTAAATAGGGAAAAAACTCTAAAAAAAGGGTGTTTTTCCCCTTGATAAAGATGTATTTAAAAATTAAGTTTGAAAAACTTTAAAACTAAATTTATTATGGGAAATTACCAAAGACCAGCAAATTTGATTAGTGTTGCAAAAGGAATGGAATTGAATGAAAATTACAACTCAAAGCGTGCGCCAATAATTGAAGATTCGATTGGAAAAGAGGATGCGAACGCCGTTTGGTTTTCTATCGAAGAACTTCAAAATTATATTGATTATATCAAAACTGAAGGCGCTGCAAAAGGACACGATGTTGACGGAATTCGTTTTTATTTAGGAGTTTATTCTGATAATGAAGCTGCTGATAAAGCCGGATATACAACACTTTTCTTATCTCCAACTTGCAAAGTACCCAATTCTACTGAGGTTGCACAAGATATGACCGATATGGAATTGTTAAATTATGGTTCGATTGGACATCCACCAAAAATTGAATACGGCCGATAAATGGTAGCAAACCTTAGATTTCACATTATTTATTTAGCTTTATTTGCGGGCATTGTAGGAATCATTTTCTTGCATAAATTGCCCAATAATAAAGCTAAATCGGTAGTAGCGATGATTTGGTTTTCTGTTCTAACAGAGTTTGTAGGTTTAAATTTCACAAAGTGGACGAATTTATTAAATTACGTTGTCTTTAATTTTTATATCCTAGTAAGCTTTTCTTATTATATATTTTTGTTAAGAAAACTTTTGAACTCTATGAAATTTAAGTACATAGCCTCTTTTTTTCTGATTTCATTTTTTCTTTTTTTTCTCGTCAATCGTTTATTTTTTGATTTGGGTATTAATAGAATTGATACCATAAGTTTTGCCTTAGGTATTAGTTTCGTTGTATTTTTATCTTGTAGGTATTTTTTTGAAACTGTCAATTCTAATAAGATTATGGATTTTCAAAAGTCCATCTATTTTTGGTTTATCATAGGTGTTTTGCTGTTTCATGTTCCCTTTTTACCATTTATGTTATCACTTGAATGGTTTTTAATCGATTATAATGAAAATGTGTTAAGTTTGATTTTATTTTTTCTAAATTTACTAATGTATTGTTGTTTTATAATCGGATTTGTATGGAGCGAGAAGAAATACAATTATTAATAATATCTTCCAGTATTGTATTGTTTACATTACTTACGACGGTATTTATTTTGTTCTATTATTTCCAAAAAAAGAAGTCTGAGTTTTTACTAGATAAAATCGAATCGGAACTTATTTTTCAATCAGAATTAGTAAAATCTAAAATCGAAATTAAAGAACAAACCCTAACCAACGTAAGTAGAGAATTGCACGATAATATTGGTCAAATACTTTCTGTTGCCTTAATGGAAATGAACATGATGCTAGAGCAAAAAGATAATTTTTCTAGATGCCAATTAGTAGAAACCAAACAATTAATAAGCAAATCACTCAATGAAATTCGGATTTTAGCAAAGCTAATAAATGGTGATGTTACAATTGACTCCAATTTTATTGATGCCGTGAGTGATGATTTGGAACGCATTCAAAAATTTAAAAATATTGAATGTTCGTTGGAACTAGAAGGCGAAGTTGTTTCCTTAAACAACGAACACGAAACCATTATTTATAGAATTTTACAAGAATCAATTTCTAACATTTTGAAGCATTCTCAAAGCGAAGTTATCGATTTAAAGATAAAATTCAATAACCAAATTTGTACAATTGAAATAAGCGATAAAGGAAGAGGTTTTAGTGTTGATAGCTGTAAAAAAGGATCGGGACTTTTAAATATGAAAACTCGTGCTAAATTAATTGGTGCCAATTTATCGATTGCATCTTCTTCACAAGGTTCTAAAATAACAATTCAATATCCAATACCAGCAGAAAATTAATGTAAAGATGAATAACTATGAATAAAATAAACATCATAATTGTTGACGATCATTCCTTATTTTCAAATTCATTATCCTATTTAATTGGAAGTTTTGAAGAGTTTAATGTAATTGGAACTTTCTCTAATGGTAAGGAATTTATAAATCATATCGCTATAGAATCTTCTTTACCAGACATTGTTTTATTGGATGTAAATATGCCAATCATGGACGGAATTGAAACTATGAAATGGATAAAATCGAATCATCCCGATTTGAAAGTTTTGGCATTATCGGTTAATGATGATGATGCTACAATAATAAAAATGCTCACAAATGGTGCCAAAGGTTATTTGCTAAAAGATACCGAACCAGCAATTTTTAAAGAAGCTTTACTTGATGTTTATCATAAAGGGTTTTATTACACCAAAATGATTTCGGGATTGTTGATTCATAAAATCGAAAATAAAGACAGTAAAGATGTTTTAAAAGAACGTGAAATAGAGTTTATAAAATTGGCCTGCACCGAGTTAACTTATAAAGAAATTGCAAACGAAATGTGTTTAAGCCCAAAAACAATTGATGGTTATCGGGAACATTTATTTGCGAAATTGGAAGTAAAAACTAGAATAGGTTTGGTTTTATTTGCCATCAAAAACCGAATAATTATGCTTTAAAATTTTGATGAAAATCAACGTTTTTGGTTACTCTTTTAACAAACTAAAATTATATCTTTGTATTCTGTTTTTCGATGATATAATTTTACTGAAATGACTTCTACATTACTAACGACCGAATTAGAACTTTACTTCCAACAATTCCGAAAAAATATTATCGGAATTGATCAAGAATTTGTTTCTCCTTTTGGAACTAAAAAAATCATTTACACTGATTGGACTGCAAGCGGAAGATTATACCGACCAATTGAAGAAAAATTGATGAATGAATTTGGTCCATTTGTAGCCAATACGCACACTGAAACTACAGTTTCTGGTACGGCAATGACGTTGGCATATCACGAAGCAAAACATATTATCAAACATCACGTAAACGCTACAGAAGACGATGTTTTAATAAACACTGGAACCGGAATGACTGGTGTTGTCAATAAATTTCAACGTATTTTAGGACTTAAAATTCCAGAAAATTTAAAAGAGTTTATTGAATTACCACAAGAGTTAAAACCAATTGTTTTTATTTCCCACATGGAACATCATTCTAATCAAACTTCTTGGTTGGAAACTATGGCAGATGTAGAAGTGATTCCTGCCAATGAGAACGGATTGTTTTGTTTGGATGAATTTAAAAAATTAGTAGAAAAATACAAAGACAGAAATTTCAAGATTGCATCAATTACATCGTGTTCAAATGTTACTGGAATTAGAACTCCATACCACGAAGTTGCTAAAATAATGCACCAAAATAAAGGTTTGTGTTTTGTAGATTTCGCTTGTTCTGGTCCGTATGTTGATATCGATATGCATCCAGAAGATCCAGAAAGTTACTTAGATGCTATTTTCTTTTCACCACATAAATTTCTTGGTGGTCCAGGAACTTCAGGTGTTTTAGTTTTCAATAAAAATTTATATAAAAATACTGTACCCGATTGTCCTGGTGGCGGAACCGTTTCATGGACAAATCCTTGGGGTGAACACAAATACATCGACAATATTGAAGATCGTGAAGATGGTGGAACCCCAGGTTTTCTTCAAGTTATTAAAACAGCTTTAGCCATTCAGTTGAAAGAGCAAATGGGTGTAAAAAATATTTTAGCTCGTGAACATGAATTGGTAGAATATGTTTTTGATGAATTAGGAAGCATCGAAAATATCAATATTTTAGCCAAAGAACATCAAGATAGGTTAGGAGTAATTTCGTTTTATATTGATGATTTGCATTTTAATTTAGGTGTAAAAATATTAAACGATAAATTCGGAATTCAAACTCGTGGCGGATGCAGTTGTGCCGGAACGTATGGTCATTATTTACTTCACGTAGATCAAGAAACTTCACACGATTTAGTTTGCCAAATAACCTCTGGCGATTTAATTAGAAAACCAGGATGGATTAGAATGTCTATTCATCCAACAACAACTTCAGAAGAAATAAAATATGTTTGCGATAGCATAAAAGCATTAGCCGAAAATCATAAATCTTGGGAAATGGATTATGTTTACAACGGAAAAACCAACGAATTTAATCACAAAAACGCTTTAAATTCTGAAAAAGAAATGGTCGAGAGTTGGTTTAAAATTTAAGAATTCAAAAATCTAATATCTAGTATCAAATATCAAATATCAAATATCAAATATCAAATATCAAATATCACATATCTAATATCTAATATCAAAAATCTAATATCAAAAATTTAATATAATACTATGTCAGACGATAAGAAAGTAATTTTCTCAATGCAAAAATTGAGTAAGTCGTATCAAGGAAGTGATAAACAAGTGTTGAAAAACATCTACTTGAGTTTCTTTTATGGAGCAAAAATTGGTATTCTTGGACTTAATGGTTCTGGAAAATCATCCTTATTAAAAATCATTGCTGGAGTTGACAAAAACTACCAAGGAGATGTTGTTTTTCAGCCAGGTTACACAGTTGGTTATTTAGAACAAGAACCAATTTTAGATGATACAAAAACGGTTATCGAAATTGTTAAAGAAGGTGTTGCCGAAACGGTTGCAGTTCTTGAAGAATTTAATAAAATCAACGACATGTTTGGTTTGCCAGAAGTTTATGAAGATGCAGATAAAATGCAAAAACTAATGGACAGACAAGCCGATTTACAAGATAAAATCGATGCTTCTGGTGCTTGGGAATTGGATACCAAACTAGAAATTGCAATGGATGCTTTACGTACTCCAGAAGGCGATACACCAATTAAACATTTATCTGGAGGTGAACGTCGTCGTGTAGCATTATGCCGATTATTATTGCAACAACCAGACGTTTTATTACTAGATGAGCCAACCAATCACTTGGATGCCGAGTCTGTACTTTGGTTAGAACAACATTTAGCACAATATGCTGGAACTGTCATTGCAGTAACGCACGATAGATATTTCCTTGACAATGTTGCTGGATGGATTCTTGAGCTAGATAGAGGTGAAGGTATTCCATGGAAAGGAAATTATTCTTCTTGGTTAGATCAAAAGTCAAAACGTATGGAACAAGAAGAAAAAACAGCTTCCAAACGTAGAAAAACGCTGGAACGTGAGTTGGATTGGGTTCGTCAAGGAGCAAAAGGAAGACAAACCAAGCAAAAAGCGCGTCTTCAAAACTATGATAAATTATTAAACGAAGATCAAAAAGAATTAGACGAGAAATTAGAAATCTACATTCCAAATGGTCCACGTTTGGGAACTAATGTTATCGAAGCAAAAGGAGTTGCAAAAGCATTTGGCGACAAATTATTATATGATGATTTGAATTTTACTTTGCCTCAAGCAGGAATTGTTGGAATCATTGGACCAAACGGAGCTGGAAAATCAACTATTTTCAGAATGATTATGGGCGAAGAAACTCCAGATGGCGGAACATTTGAAACTGGAGAAACAGTTAAAATAGCGTATGTAGATCAATCGCACTCTAATATTGATCCGAATAAATCTATTTGGGAAAACTTCTGTGATGGTCAAGAATTAATTATGATGGGCGGACGTCAAGTAAATTCGCGTGCTTATCTTTCACGTTTTAATTTTGGTGGAAGCGAGCAAAACAAAAAAGTATCGGCACTTTCTGGTGGTGAAAGAAACCGTTTGCATCTTGCCATGACTTTAAAAGAGGAAGGAAACGTACTTTTACTGGATGAGCCAACCAACGACTTAGATATTAATACGCTAAGAGCTTTGGAAGAAGGATTGGAGAATTTTGCTGGTTGTGCTGTAGTGATTTCGCACGATAGATGGTTTTTAGATAGAATTTGTACACATATTTTAGCTTTTGAAGGTGATTCTCAAGTCTATTACTTTGAAGGTGGTTTCTCTGAATACGAAGAAAATAAAAAGAAACGTCTTGGTGGTGATTTAACACCAAAACGTCTTAAATATAAAAAGTTAATAAGAAATTAACTATATTTGCAATAAGTCCCAATTAAATTTGGGATTTTTTGTTTTTAGTAAAATTAACACGATCAGAAAAACAAATTATTACAAAATTTGAAAATTAAAAAAACATACCTACTTCTATTTGCTTTAATTCTGCAGAATTTTGCTTTTTCTCAAGAACAAATTCGTTCAAAAAAAGAAATTGAAAAGATGCTGCAAGATGCAGGAAATGCTTTTTTTAATTTAGATGTTGATAAATCTTTAAAGCTTGCTAAAATTGCCTTGAATGATGCTCATCTTCGCAAAGATGATGCGCTTATGGCTAAAGCTTATAATGTTATTGCGTTAAATTTTGAAGAATTTTACGATGTTGATAAAGGATTAAATTACTATAAAAAAGCACTTTACCATGCCAATTTAACTGATAATGATTCTATTAAAGATTGGGTTAATAACAATTTAGGAGGTCTTTATTCCTACAGGAAAAATGACTTTAAAACAAGTATAAAGTACTATAAAAAAGCATTATTCTACTCAGAAAAAATTAAAGATTCAATCGAGATAATGTATACTCGTTTGAATATTTGCTCAGCCTACTTTGCCATTAATGATTTTAAAAATGGAGTAGAATATTTGAACGGTATTAAAGACTTTGTTGGAAAAGGTGATCAACTTGAGGCAAAAATTTCAATGTGCTCAATGTACGGATCCTATTACAGCCACTTGAAGGATAATGCTAAAGCCGAAACATTTTTTAACGAAGCAATACGTTTGAGCAAACTTAATACTACGCAGTTGCTAGATTCCAATATTTGTGATGTTTATAATGATTTTGCAACACATTATAAGAGCAATAAAAATTATGAAAAAGCCTATTTTTATTTAAATCTTCACAATGAACTCAAAGAAAAAGTCTACAATGAAGAACGTGTCAAGAAAGCAAAACTTGCTGGAGGAGAAATAGAACTTGATGAATTGGAACGTCAAATCAATAGAATTGAAGGTGAAAAAGACGAGCAATCTAAAGATTTAAAAGAGTCTAAACTTATTGTTCTACTTTTTGTAATTATATTCTTTATTCTATTATTGCTGCTGTATTCTTTATATAAAAACAATAAATTTAGAGATCAATCTAATAAAGAATTAAAAATTGCCAATGAGGAATTAAAAGTTGCCAAAGAAAAAGCCGAAGTTGCATCACAATTAAAAACCCAATTTGTTTCTACAATCAGCCATGAGCTGCGAACACCTTTGTATGGTGTTGTTGGAATTACCAATATTATATTAGAAGAACACAAAGAGTTGGCAAGCAGTCCGCATTTAAATTCGCTTAAATTTTCTGCTCGATATTTACTTTCACTGGTAAATGATTTGCTTCAAATAAATAAAATTGAGGAAAATAAGATTGTTTTAGAAAACATGATTTTCAATATTTCCGATGAGATTAAAATCATTATTGAATCATTAGAATTTATTGCAGTTAAAAACAATAATAAACTGGTTTTACAAATCGATTCGTCGATTCCCGAATTTATTATCGGTGATAAATTGCGTCTTTCTCAAATTTTCATGAATTTGGTGAGTAATGCTTTAAAGTTTACTAAAAATGGTGAGGTAAAAATTATTGCCGATTTAGATAGAGTAGAAGGAACCAAAAGTTTTATTAAATTTCAAATAAGTGACACTGGAGTTGGAATTGCTAAAGTTGACCAAGAGAAAATCTTCGAAAAATTTGTTCAAATAGAACGCAAAGAAGGCGATTATCAAGGAACAGGTTTAGGATTATCGATTGTACAGAAATTGGCCGATCTTTTTGGTAGTTCCATCGAATTAGAAAGTGAAGAAGGAGTTGGAACAACATTTACATTCACAATCGGATTTGAGTCGGATGAATCGCAACGCAACGACATCATAAACAGTATTGAAGTCGATTTGTCGTCTACAAATTTTTATAAAATTCTTGTGGTTGAAGACAATAAGATCAATCAAATTGTAACTAAGAAAATTCTTGAAGGAAATAATTTTAAATGTCAAATAATTGATGATGGTTATGCTGCCATAAATTTATTAGAATCAGAAACTTTTGATGTGGTTTTAATGGATATCAATATGCCAATTATTAACGGATTTGAAACTACAAAACTGATTAGAAAAAAAGGAATGACTATTCCGGTAATAGCATTAACAGCATTTGATAAAGAAGAAATAACAGAAGAAGCACTTGCCTCGGGAATGAATGATATTATTATAAAACCATTCGAACCAGTAAAATTATTTCAAATAATCACCAATATAATAAACAAAAAAAACGCTGATTAATACCAGCGTTTTTTATTCTTTTTAGAAGCATCCGATTTTCTTGAATTGGCAGCTTCGGGTTTCTTTTTATTTCTCAAATCGGGTTTTGCATCTGGATTTGGAACTTCATTGGTGTAAGGATAAGGATGTTCTTTTTCTACTTTGATATTCATTTTAATCAATTTCTCGATATCTTTCCAATAAGGTTGTTCGTCTTTGCCGCAAAATGAAATGGCTAAACCTGTATTTCCAGCACGTCCTGTTCTTCCAATTCGGTGAACATAGGTTTCAGAAATATTCGGAATGTCAAAATTGATAACATAAGGTAAACTTTCAATATCAATTCCTCTTGCAGCAATATCTGTAGCAACTAGAACCGAAATTTCTTTGTTTTTAAAGGCATCCAAAACGCGTTGTCTTGCATTTTGCGATTTGTCTCCGTGAATAGCTTCGGCAGTAACGTTATTTTTCTTTAACGCTTTCACTACATTATCGGCACCATGTTTTGTTCGTGTAAAAACCAGTACATTTTCTAATTTATCATTTCTGATGATGTGATATAACAACTTTCGTTTGTCTTCTTTTCCAACAAAATAAACTTTTTGATTTACTTTTTCTGCAGTAGATGAAACTGGATCAACCGAAACATATTTTGGTTTCGTTAAAAAAGTATCAGCAAGCTCACGAATTGCCATTGGCATTGTAGCCGAAAACAAAAGCGTTTGTCTATTATCTGGAGTAAGTTTTACAATCTTTTTTACATCGTTAATAAAACCCATATCAAGCATTTGATCGGCTTCGTCAAGAACCAAATGATGCATGTGGTCAAGATCTATAAATCCTTGTTTATGAAGGTCTAATAATCGTCCTGGAGTTGCAATTAAGATGTCAATTCCTTTTTTTAATTGGTCAACTTGTGGTACTTGACTTACGCCACCAAAAATAACCATAGAACGAATATTGGTATATTTTCCGTAGGTATTAAAGCTTTCGTCTATTTGAATTGCAAGTTCTCTAGTTGGCGTTACCACCAAAGTTCTAATCATTTTTCGCTTTGCCGATGAACCAACGATTCTATGCAATGAATTTATAATTGGAATTGCAAAAGCTGCCGTTTTTCCGGTTCCTGTTTGTGCACAACCAACCAAATCAGTTCCTTCCATAATAATAGGAATGGCTTGCTGCTGAATAGGAGTTGGGTTTTCATAACCTTCTTCGGTTAATGATTGTTGTATGTTTTTTAATAAGTTTAAATCGCTGAATGTCATAAATGTAATGCTACTTGCATCGTTAAAATTGGTTGCAAAGATAGGTTATATTTAACGAAAAGGAATGTTAAGATTCATTTTCCATTTTGGCCTTAATAAAATCGGTGATTAAGTAACCAATTAATTTTCCTACCAAGTGATTATTTTTTTCGTTGTCTAAACTTGGTGCGCCTTCGCAAATGTGAATGTAACTCGCATTTTCATGTCGTCCGAAGAAATATATAAACTGACGCAAATCTTCTACCGAATAACCACTCAAGGTCATGGCGCTACACGGAATGTTAGGTATCGAATCTAAATCAATTTCAATTCCGTAGCTGTCATTTTTTATAAATTCAAGAGCTAGATGCATTTCTAAATTGAAATCTTTTGTCTTTTTAATTTTTACAGCGTCATAAGTATTGTATAAAACGCGGTCTTTTAAAGTTTTTAATCGGTCTAAAACACTTTTAGAAGTATAGCTTTCGTGCAATCCAAAGATGAAATATTTCTTGAGAAATCCTTCTTCATACGCATACGAAAATCCGTTGCCGCTGTGTCTTCCTTCCAAAATTCTAAAATCGGAATGAGCATCAAAGTTGATTGCGTTTATTGGTTTTCCTTTTGCTAAAGCGGTTCCTTTGATATTTCCGTAGGCATTATTGTGTCCGCCACCAATTACAATTGGAATTTTTCCTGCTTTTACAATTTGACTTATAATATGAGCGACTTCTTTATCGATTTTCACAACAAGTTCGCTCATTTTTTTGCGATCTTCAATTTTATGAAAATCCAAATGCTGAATGGCTTCCATTTCTTCTGAAACGTCTAGTTGTCCAAGAACTACAATATTATATCCTTTAGAAAATCGGTTATGTTGGATATTTGCAATGCTTTTTATGGCACTTTCCCAAGCCGAATCTGCTCCAGGTCGACCAAAATTGGCTCGTACACCAATATCTTCTGGAATTCCGAACAGCACAAATTGAGGTTCGCAATTCTTTAAAAAGGTAGAAACATCTTCATTTTGAGGTATTACTACCATTTTTTCGCCAAATTTTACTTCGCCACTTCTATAATTAGTGACTTTTGATAAATCGGATGTTGTAAATCGAATAAGCTTGTCCATGAAAAATATTTGTTCAAAAATAGTCTAATTATATAAAGAAATAC
>NZ_DQDX01000117.1:1577-2831 GCF_003525665.1 Flavobacterium sp. | reverse complement strand
GTTAGCACGGAATTCGGGAATTCCCTATCGTAATTCCCGAATTCCGATACTCTTTGTTTGCAAAGTAGTAAAACCTCACTTAGTTTTGAAATCAGAAAATGGGATTAAAGTTTAGTTTTTGAGTTAGTATTTAATTTCTAAATGACAATCATGTTTTCTTTAAAATAATTGGCCAAATTATTTAGGGATTGATTCAGCTGTTGTATAACCCTTTAAAAGAAGAGCAAAGAAATTATTAGATTTCTATAAAAAACTAATATATTAAGGAAAGAGAGGGTTGGCTTTTCTTAGTATCTTGAAATTACCAACCAAAAAAAACAGCCTTACTACTATTAATGCTAGACACATTTAGTAAGACTGCTAATTTAAAAAAGCAAATGTAATGAAAATTATAAAGCTAAGTTTAGATGCCCTAAAAGAAAGAGCAAATTCTGTGACTTCAGATGGGTTAATGAGTTCAATTACTGGTGGTTTAACTGAAGAGTGTCATAATGGTAGCTGTCTTACTGACAAAGACATCAAAGACGCAAATTTAACACCAGGCGGAATTTAATATGAAGCTCTCTATCAACTCTCTTAAAGAAAGAGCAGAAGTGGTTGTTTCAGATGAATTGCTAACTTCAATTACTGGTGGTGTCCAAGATGAATGTCATAGAGGAGACTGTGGTGATTACGATGGGGATGATATTTTATTACCTCCAAACAAACAATTTTAAATCAAAAATCATGAAATTAAGTTTAGATGCTCTAAGAGAAAGAGCAGAAATGTTTGTTTCAGATGAACTGCTAACCTCAATTACTGGTGGTACCCAATGTGAATGTCATAATGGAGACTGTGGTAAAATTGATTTGAATGATTTAAAAAAATTGTAAATTAAAAATTAATTTAAAAAATTAAAAATTATGAAATTAAGTTTAGACGCTCTAAAAGAAAGAGCAGAAGCAACAGCTTCTCAAGAGTTATTAGGTAGTATTGCAGGTGGTTTAGCAGAAGAATGCCATAATGGAAGCTGTCATGCAGCTCCAACAGGTAATCCAATTGCTGATATCGGGGTATCGCTTTACAACTTATGGCAAACATTATTTAATTAATATTTAGAGCACATCTTTGTGTTTATAATATATTAAATAAGTATATGAGGAGTACGTTAAATCGTACTCCTTTAATATTATAATTTTTTTTGATAATGAAATATAATTTAAAAGCAGGATTCATCAAGACTTTAAAATTTCTTTTAATTTTAACAGTAGTAT
>NZ_DQDX01000117.1:746-1473 GCF_003525665.1 Flavobacterium sp. | reverse complement strand
AATTTTAACAGTAGTATTTATTGCTGCCGATTGGGTTACAATCTATTTTTTAAATGATTTGAGCAATTTTGGAATCAATTCAAAAAGAATCAATGTTATAGTGAATGACGAAAGTAAAATTTCATATAAAATTATATTAATATTTTTTACGCCAATAGTTGAAGAGTTTTTATATCGATTTGGGTTAGTATTCTCAAAAAACAAGACTAGTTTACTATTGTTGGGATGGATTTATACTTTATACTTATTTGTTAAGCCTGAAAGTATTGATATCAATGATCCAAAAACATTAATGCTTTTTTTTGCATCTTTTATTTCCTTATTTCTTATTCTTAGAATTTTAATAAGCAAATATTATAATTCTATTGAACTATTATATATAAAAAGAATGCCATATATTTTTTCAATCTCAGTTATTTTATTTGCATACAGTCATTTTACATTATATAGTAATTATGCTGATTTAACAAATATTATCTTCAGTCCAATAATTCTATTAACATATTTTATTGCAGGAGCATTATATGGGTTTATTAGGCTAAAATATGGCTTTGTATGGTGCTGTTTAGCACACATCATTTGGAACGCAATTTCAGTATTAAATTAAAATCCAACCAAAAAACAATTTATCATGAATGAAAATCAAATAGAACTAATCAATACAATAAAGTTGCTTATATACAAAGAAAATCCAACTTTACTTGAAAAGATAGATTTCGATAATGAC
>NZ_DQDX01000117.1:0-552 GCF_003525665.1 Flavobacterium sp. | reverse complement strand
GGCATACATTCCCAATATTGGATACTTTAAGTATGGAGAAAAAAAAGCCTTTGATTCTATTTTTATTATTGAAAACACAAAAATTGAATTATTGAAACAACCTATTAAGCTTTTAGAGAATATATTTAGGACAAATACAGACGAACTAATAAGAGAGAAGGAAATTATTATTGATAATGATTTATTTGAAAAAAATATAAATGCTCTAACAAATGCTTTTAAACTTATAAAAGTAAATTCCCAAGATCAATATAAGCTAATTGAGGAAAATTGCAAAAAAGTAATTATGTTTAAAACAAACCCCGATAATATTAATTCGTTTGCAACAATTAACGCGCAAGGGATTGCTTTCTTTAATGTGTATCAAGAAGAATATGATGAAGTTTTCTTTGTTGATGATATTGCACACCAAACGGGACATATAATTTTAACTACACTATTTTATGATAAAAAAGCAATTTTTAAAATTGACGAAGAGCAAAATATTGGAAGTTTACTCAAAATAAATGATAATAGAAGTATTCATATTTTATTACATGCCTTCTATACAGG
>NZ_DQDX01000048.1:2589-5602 GCF_003525665.1 Flavobacterium sp. | reverse complement strand
GTAATGGAAATCCTTTTATCAATTGCCTTGGGTTTAAACCCAAGGCAATTGATAAAAGATTGTAATGGATAGCAGGAAAATGGATGGCAATAAATGCCCAAGCCATTCGCTCCTGATATTTATCAGCACAAGTCCTAAAAACAAAAAAACCGAACATTGCTGCTCGGTTATTGTATATTGAATAATTAAAATTTAATCATTCATAGAAATAAGAAACTCGTCGTTATTTCTTGTCTTTTTGATTTTATCGTTGATGGTATCCATTGCTTCTACTGGGTTCATATCGGCTAGGAATTTACGTAGAATCCACATGCGTTTTAGCGTGTTTTCGTCTAATAATAAATCGTCGCGACGTGTACTTGAAGACGTTAAATCGATGGCTGGGAAAATTCTACGGTTGGCAATTTTTCTGTCTAATTGTAATTCCATGTTACCTGTTCCTTTGAATTCTTCGAAGATTACTTCGTCCATTTTAGATCCAGTTTCTGTTAATGCTGTTGCAATAATACTAAGTGAACCACCGTTTTCTACATTACGTGCTGCTCCGAAGAAACGTTTTGGTTTTTGCAATGCGTTGGCATCAACTCCACCTGAAAGTACTTTTCCTGATGCTGGTTGAACCGTATTGTAAGCTCGTGCCAAACGCGTAATCGAATCTAAAAGAATCACTACATCGTGACCACATTCTACCAAACGTTTTGATTTTTCAAGAACTATATTAGCGATTTTCACGTGTTCCATTGGTTCACGGTCGAAAGTTGAAGCGATAACTTCACCACGAACGCTACGTTGCATATCGGTTACCTCTTCTGGACGTTCGTCTATTAATAAAACAATTAAATAAACTTCTGGATGATTGGCAGCAATGGCATTGGCAATGTCTTTTAGCAACATTGTTTTACCTGTTTTTGGTTGCGCCACGATCATTCCACGTTGTCCTTTTCCTATTGGTGAAAACAAGTCGATAATTCTTGTTGACGTACTGGCTTGCTTGCCGGCAATATTGAATTTTTCTTGTGGAAATATTGGTGTTAAGTGTTCGAATGAAACTCTATCGCGAACTACTTGCGGATCGTGTCCGTTGATTTTTAAAACTCTAACTAATGGAAAGAACTTCTCGCCTTCTTTTGGCGGACGAACCACTCCTTTTACTGTATCTCCAGTTTTTAATCCGAATAAACGAATTTGTGATGTTGATAAATAAATATCATCTGGTGAAGCTAAATAATTATAATCTGATGAACGTAAAAATCCGTAACCATCAGGCATCATTTCGAGAACGCCTTCACTTTCTATGATTCCGTCAAACTCATAATCGGCATCTCTAAAGTTATTAGATTTTTGATTTTTATGTTTTTGATTTGGATTTTGATTTGGATTACCGTTACCGTTTTGATTCGGATTTTGGTTTGGATTTTGGTTTTTATGCTTCTGATTCGGATTTTGATTCGGATTCTTAGGCTTTACCGGAGTTTCTTGTGATGTTTCTGATGAAGTTTCTGACGCTACAACTTCTTCTTTTGGAGTTTCATCTGTAGAAGGTTGTTCTTCTGAAGTTACTTTTGCAGGTTTGATGAATTTTGGTTTCTTCTGAAACTTTTCAGCCTTGACAGGAACTTCTTGAACTTCTTGAACTTCTTCTGCAACGCTTGCTGGCTGAGCAACATTTACAACATCTTCCGAAAACAAATCAGTAGTATTCTTTTCTATTTTAGGCGAAGCATCTGGAGCAATTCTAGCTCTTTTTATTTTTTCTTCTTTGGGCGCAACTACTTTTTCCTGAGGTTTTTCAGCAGCAGTAGCAGCTTGATGTACTAAAATTTGCTCAATTAAAGCATCCTTTTTTACACCGTTAAATTTTATGGTTTTAGCCAATTTGGCAATTTCTTGAAGTTCAGTTAACTTCATTCCTTTTAATGCAGAACTATCAAACATAAATGTTTTTATATATTTTTGTGGTAATTGATTGACAATACAAAATGTGGGGTAAATTTTCTAGTGAAACATCCGTGTTTTTGAAGTACTTACGGATTTGTTATGCAATAATACGAATAAATTTCGTTCAAGCAATAGTTTTTTAAAAAAAGAAAATATATTTTTGCGGTATAAATACGTAATAATGTTACAACGAATTCAAACAATTTATCTAGCAGTAGCTTTTATTATCTCGGGAGTGCTTCCGTTTGTCTTTCCTTTATGGCAAGTTGGCGGAAAAGACTATTACTTCATGGGAAATATAGTTTACTCATCTTTGTTTGGTTTAAGTACAACATTGGCCTTAATTAGTATAATATCGTTTAAGAAAAGACAACAACAATTTGTTTTCAACAGATTGAATATGATATTAAATTTAATTTTATTAGGATTATTTGTTTATCGTTCACTAAATTTATCTGGAGAAACTCCTGTAGTTTCTGAGAAAGGTATTGGGATGTTTCTTCCTATCATTTCTATCGTAATGTTAGTTTTGGCCAACAAAGCTATCAAGAAGGATGAAGATCTCGTAAAATCTGTTGACCGATTGAGATAAACCTATAAACTTAGTTTATTAGTGCGAAGAAAGTCCCGAACGAAAGTTTGGGATTTTTTTGTTAGAAGCCAATCCAGCTTTCCATTCCAAGTTTTTCTAAAACAAACTGGGCTAGTACTACAAAAATTAAAAACTATATTTTGCTTTTATTAGTAGTTTTTAATAAAGAAAAAACACCAATGGCAATAATTACTGATGCACAACCAACAATAATTGAATTGTTATTTGAATCGTTTTCTTCATTAATCAATTTTAGTGAGTAATTCCCTAAAACCAATAAACCACCAACTATCATAAAAATCGAAATATTCTTTTTTGATTTACTTTCCATATTTTCCATTGTGATTTAAATTTATCAAATATACATTTTTTTTAAAATTAGATACGATACTAAGTTTATTTGTGCGAAGAAAGTCCTGAACGAAAGTTTAGGATTTTTTTGTTAGAAGCCAATCCAGCTTTCCATTCCAAGTTTTTCTAAAA
>NZ_DQDX01000048.1:2206-2363 GCF_003525665.1 Flavobacterium sp. | reverse complement strand
CTTTCCATTGCAATCTGGGCTATCGCAGCAATTTTCAATAAACTAAACATTAAACACTGTAAACTAATAACAGATAGCAGATAACAGATAACAGATAACAGATAGCTGATAGCAGATAGCAGGTAACCGATAAGCGATAACTGATAACTGATAACCG
>NZ_DQDX01000048.1:1439-2016 GCF_003525665.1 Flavobacterium sp. | reverse complement strand
AAATCTGAAATCTGAAATCTGATAACTACTTCTTCCCTATTTCAATAATCTCCAAACTCTGAATTTTATCTCCATCGATTTCAAATCGAAGCATTGTTCGCACTTGATGAAAACCTGAAATACCACAAGCACCTGGATTCATGTGAAGTAAATTTAAGGTTTTGTCAAATTGCACCTTTAATATATGTGAATGTCCACAGATAAATAATTTTGGCGGATTCATTTTCAATTCCTCACGAATTGCTTGATTGTATTTGCCTGGATATCCGCCAATATGTGTAATCCAAACATCAACACCTTCACACATAAATCGGTTATTTAATGGAAATTCCATTCGAGCTTTGTCGTCGTCGATGTTTCCGTAAACGACTCGAAGTGGTTTTAGTTTTTTTAAGGTATCGGTTACAACCAAATCACCAATATCTCCAGCATGCCAAACTTCATCTGCTTGGTTTACATATTTCAAGATTGTATCGTCAATATGACTGTGCGTATCAGAAAGTAAAAGGATTTTTTTCATATTATTTGCCGCAATGGCGCTAAGTCACAAAGTTATTTTTTGACACGAATTGCACGA
>NZ_DQDX01000048.1:858-1291 GCF_003525665.1 Flavobacterium sp. | reverse complement strand
ATTGCACGAATTTGCACGAATTCATTGTCCATATAATTTCACGAATTCTAAAACTTCGTTTTATCTGTTATCATGAAATCACAACTCAGCAAAGTTAATTATTTAGGAAAACTTTAGACATTTTATCAATTAAAATCTTTGTAAATTTGCATTGCTTTATAAAACTCGAAACCCGCAACATTAAAACTCGCAACCAACAATTTGAGATACTTTCTAGAATTTGCTTACAAAGGAACTAACTATCACGGATGGCAATATCAGCCAAACGCAACTTCTGTACAAGAAACTTTGACCAAAGCAATTTCCACCATTTTAAAAACCGAAATTGAACTCGTTGGTGCAGGCCGAACCGATTCTGGTGTTCATGCCAAGCAAATGTTTGCGCACTTCGATTACGATTTAGAAATTGATGTTCCTTATTTAAGTCATAAAC
>NZ_DQDX01000048.1:435-752 GCF_003525665.1 Flavobacterium sp. | reverse complement strand
CTTATTTAAGTCATAAACTCAATTCGTTTTTACCCAAAGACATTGCCGTTATAGATTTTCATAAAGTTCACGACGAAGCTCATGCCCGATTTGACGCAAAAAAACGAACCTACGAATACCACATTCACACTAAAAAAGACGTATTTGAAAGCGACAATTCTTGGTATTATCAGCATAGTTTGAATGTTGACAAAATGAATGAAGCTTGCAAAATTCTTTTCCATTATATTGATTTTGAATGTTTTTCGAAAGTACATACCGATGTGAATACATTTAATTGCACGATTTTTGAAGCCAATTGGAAACAAGTCAATGAT
>NZ_DQDX01000048.1:0-245 GCF_003525665.1 Flavobacterium sp. | reverse complement strand
CAATTGGAAACAAGTCAATGATAGATTAGTATTTACAATTTCAGCAGATCGATTTTTGCGAAATATGGTCCGAGCAATTGTTGGCACCATGATAAACATCGGATTAGAAAAAATATCTTTGCAGGATTTTATCCAAATTATTGAAAGTAAAGACCGAAATAAAGCAGGATTTTCAGTTCCAGCACACGGATTGTATTTGACGAAAGTGGAATATCCTTTTTTGAGAAAATAGAATATAGAAAATA
>NZ_DQDX01000078.1:72779-76733 GCF_003525665.1 Flavobacterium sp. | reverse complement strand
ATAGAATCCGTAAGACTCAGAAATGTTTTTAAATCAATCATTTATTACAAATTTAGAAATTTCATCTTTCATTTTCTCATTAAAAGGTTCTGCCTTAATATCATTTTTATTTTTTTGAAAAGCTACATTAACTAATGTCACTTCACCTTCTAAACACGTTTTTCCTTGTTCGTCTTCGAATTTAAATCCGCATAGGATGGAAGCAGAGCCAAGATTTTTAACCCATAGTTTTTTGGTTAGGATTTCTCCTAATCGTGCTGCTTTTTTGAATTGTACTTTTAAATCTACGGTTGGAATTCCGTTGGTTTCGTGCATTTTTGAAAACGGTCGGTCGAGTGCTTCTTCAAACCAATCTTCGACTAGGCAATTGAGCATTTCTAGAAATCTTGGATAGAACACAATTCCGGCGTAATCTACATGCTGGAAACGGATTTTTTCTTGTTTTATAAAGGGTTGGTTCATTTTTTATATTTTTTTAGCCACGAATTACTCGAACAGGCACAAATTATTACGGTTGTCTCTCTAATCCTCAGATTTTACTGATTTTTACTAATTTTTAAATTAATCACTTAACATTACTGATAAGCTTAGCCCAGATTGCAACGAAATCCTTTTCTTTTTTTCTTTAAAAAAAGAAAATATTGCAACGGATAGCTGGAAATAGCTCCAAAAACTTCGACAAACTCAGTTTGACATTTTAAAAACTTTCGACACTTGCTCTTTTCCAGGCTTTAAAAAGATCATTAGAAACGGTGCTTCCGTCAAGTAATGAGCCGGTTTTTATCTCTGGATAGGTTTCTTCAAATGTTTGAGTTTTGCCCAAATTGATGCGCGTACTTACCACGGAACGATCGACTTTGTCTGGATGATCGATTCCTGCTGATGCCATTAAATCCATTGCCGATTTTACGGTTTCGTGCTGGAAACGTGCTACACGAATGCTTTTTTCTTCGGGAACCAAACCTTTTGTAAGTCTTGGATCTTGAGTTGCAACTCCGGTTGGACAAGTATTTGCGTGACATTCTAATGCTTGGATGCAACCCAAGGCAAACATCATTCCGCGTGCTGAATTGCATAAATCGGCTCCAAGAGATAAATTTCTGATGATGTCGAAACCTGTAATTACTTTTCCGCTAGCGATGATTTTGACTTGGTCTTTGATTGCAAAACCGTTTAAGGCATCGTAAACAAAGGCAACTGCGTCGCGCAATGGCATTCCAACATGGTCTGAATATTCTTGTGGTGCTGCACCAGTTCCACCTTCGCCACCATCAACAGTGATGAAATCGAGATAGGTTTTAGTAGCAACCATAGCTTTGCAAATGGATAGAAATTCGGATTTATTTCCAATACATATTTTCATTCCTATAGGTTTTCCTCCTGAGCCTTTTCGTAATATTTTTACAAATTCCATTAATTCTAACGGATTGGTAAATGCCGAATGTGTCGGCGGTGAAATAATATCGTGACCCTTAGAAACCAAACGAATATCTGCAATTTCGTCGGTTACTTTTTCTTTTGGTAAAATACCGCCATGACCAGGTTTTGCGCCTTGTGAGAATTTTATTTCAATCATTTTGACGTTGTCTAAAGTGGCACGTTTCGTGAATTCGTCGTAATTGAATTTTCCATCATCGGTACGGCAACTAAAATATCCCGTACCGATATTCCAAACGACATCGCCACCTTGTAAATGGTAGGGTGAAAGTCCGCCTTCGCCTGTATTGTGGAAAAATCCACCTTGTTTGGCTCCGTTGTTCAATGCCAGAATTGCGTTTTTACTCAATGAACCAAAACTCATGGCGCTGATGTTGAATAAACTTGCATCATACGGTTTTTCGCATTGAGACGAACCGATTCGAACGCGTGGATTTTCATTAACATTGGAAAAAGAAATCGCTTTTATGCTGTGATTGATCCATTCGTATCCGTTTTCATAAACGTCTAATTGCGTTCCGAAGGGCATGGAATCGGTTTCTTTTTTACTTCGTTGATAGACTAAACTTCGTTGCAATCGTGTGAATGGTTTTCCGTCGGTATCGCTTTCTATAAAATATTGACGAACACCTGGACCAAGTGCTTCAAGCAAATAACGCATTCTTCCTAGTAATGGAAAATTTCTACGAATGGTTTTCTTGGATTGATACATATCGTAAAAACCCATGATTATTAAAGGAATAAATATCAATAGCAGGAAACTGAATTTCCAGTTGATATAGGTTAGAATTCCGATTATTGCCAAGGATGTTATGGCGAATGTTATGAATACTTTTCTCATTTTTCAGTTTTTTTTACACGAATTGCACGAATTTTCACGAATTGTGTTTTATCAAATTATTTCACGAACTTTTATTTCTCAATTTACTATTACTTTCCTTCATTAAAATAGGTTATTCCAAATTCTTTGAGGGTTTCCTTAAGACCAAGAGCGCATCCTGAGAAAGCTTTAAAGTTTTCAGAACTTTCACTGCCATTACAATCAAAACACATTTCTATATAACCATATATTTTATCATTTTTATCGTAAAATAATATAGCATGTCTTGGATTATAGCATTTTGCACCCCAATTTTCTATTTCACATTTTGACAGTCTTTTTTTTAGAATTTCTATTTGCTCTTCATTTAAGATAATTCTATTCTTAAGATACTTTTTATTTATTTCAAGGTTGCCATTTTTAATATAATTTAATTTTGAATAATTAGAATTATCTTCTTCATCCCACTGATTTCTATCAATGTATGCTAAAATCTCAATTCGTTTTGTTTTTTCAAATGCTGAATTTATTTCTTTTCTTAGGGTTGTGCTACAAGAATTTGTTAAAAACAAAACAAATAGTAATGAATAAATTTCAAGTAAATTATTTAATAAAACTTTAGTGTTAATTACTTTCATTTTAATACTATTTCAACTTATATCGTTGTATTTTTCCCGTTTCCGTTTTTGGTAATTCTTCAACAAAATTTATGGCTCTTGGATATTTATAGGGTGCAGCTACTTCTTTGAACCATAATTGAATATTTTTAGCTAACTCGTTAGAAGCTTTAGTATAATCTTTTAATACAATGTGAGCGCAAACTAACATTCCGCGTTCTTCATCGGGCAAACCAACAACGGCACATTCTAAAATATGTTCGTGGGTTAAAAGTACGGATTCTACTTCAATTGCACCAATATTATAGCCAGAAGAAATGATCATATCATCGCCACGAGCTACAAACCAAAAATAGCCATCTTCATCTTGTCGGAAAATATCTCCGGTTACATTCCAGCAGTTTTCTACGTATTCTTTTTGTTTTTCAATTCGGTTTAGGTATTTGCAGCCTGTGATTCCACGAACGGTTAATCTTCCTGGTTCGTTGGTTGGAACTTCATTTCCGTCGGCATCGATTATTTTGGCTTCGTAACCGGTAATTGCTTTTCCAGTTGCACCGGGTTTCATGTTTTCTTCGTTGGATGAAATGAATATGTGTAGCATTTCGGTTGCTCCAATTCCGTCAATGATTTTTAGTCCAGTTGCAGCGTACCAATCTTGCCAGACCTTTAACGGTAGCGTTTCACCTGCAGAAATACATTTGCGCAAGCTAGAAATATCGTACTCATTGACTTTCGTTGTAATGATTCTCCAAGCCGTTGGTGCTGTAAAACAAATGGTGATTTTGTATTCTTGAATGGCTTTTAATAGTAAATCTGGTGAAGGTTTTTCTATTAAAAAAGTAGATGCTCCAAAGTACATCGGAAACAAAACCAATCCGCCTAGTCCGAAGGTAAATCCGAGTGGCGGACTTCCTGTAAAAACATCGTTTTGAGTGGGTTGTAATGAATATTGTGGAAATGCTTCGCAAATATTTAAAATATCTTTATGGTAATGCGATGTCATTTTTGGTAATCCTGTTGTTCCAGAAGTGAATCCGATTAGACAAATCGAATCGGCTTTGGAATGGTAATTTTGAC
>NZ_DQDX01000078.1:36166-72574 GCF_003525665.1 Flavobacterium sp. | reverse complement strand
AGGTTTGGATTGCATCAAATTTTCCAATCCCGAATTTTCGGGAGAATTTCTGTAAAAGCTTACTTTTTTTAGAAAATTAGAATTCACTAGATTCATTTCTTCCGACAATTCGCTGTCGCAAAACGCATGTGAAATTTCGGCACAGTCGATGATTGTCGTTAATTCTTTGGCACGAAGTAATGGCATTGTTGCAACTACAATTCCACCAGCTTTTAAAACAGCAAACCAACAAGCAACCATCATTGGATTATTAGCAGAACGAATCAATACACGATTACCCGATTTTAATCCTAAATCATCAATTAAAACATGCGCAATCTGATTTGCTTTTTCGTATAAATCTTGATACGTCCAAGTTTCTGTGAAAGTTCGAATGCAAATGTTGTTTCCGCGACCTTCTTTAATGTGATTGTCCAATAGTTTATTTACACAATTTAGCATTTCTGGATGTTGAAACTGCGGTAAATCCAAAAAAGAATATTCTGGAAGAAATTCTAATTCAGGTAAACTATTGTGGGCGAAATTGTCTTCGTAATGTTTCATTTGAATTTTTAATTACAACTCCGACAGAGTTCAAAACTCTGTCGGAGTTAAATTACTTCTTATTACTTTTTGGTTTCAACGCTTTTTTCATTCCGTCAGTTTGTTTTCTTTCGGAAGTTTTTAGCGGATATAAATGTGAAATTCCCATTTTGTATTGATTTGGAATATCATTTGCTTCAAAATTTTCATAAGCTTGAGCGTTTCTAACAAAGTACGGATCCAACAATAATGGTCTTCCCAATGCCACAATATCGGCGCGACCGTTTAAAATTATGGTGTTTATTTGATCTATATCCTGAATATAACCAGCTGTAATTGTTGGAACATGAACTGTAATTCTAACCAAATCAGAAAATGGCGTTTGATACATTCTACCAGTTTGTGGTTTCTGATTGGAAACTGTATTTCCTGTTGAAACGTTGATAATATCGGCTCCAGCATTTTTAAAAGCGCCTGCAATTGTGAGTACATCTTCTTCTGAAATTCCGTTTTCTGCCCAATCGGTTGCTGAGATTCTTACTGACATTGGTTTTTCTTTTGGGAAAACGTTTCGCACTTCTGTGAAAACTCTTAGTGGAAATCTCAATCGGTTTTCGATATTTCCCCCAAACTCATCGGTTCTGATATTGGTTAATGGCGATAGGAACGAAGCTAGTAAGAATCCGTGATGCGCTTGTAATTCGATCAAATCAAATCCTGCTTCATTTGAATTTATAGTGGCTTGAACAAATTGAGAAGTGATTTCATCCATATCGGCTAAAGTCATTTCTTTTGGTGTGGCAAATTTTTCATTAAATGGAATTGCTGATGCCGAAAGTAATTCCCACTTTTCATCCAAATCATTCTCTTCCCAAGGTTTTTTAGTGGCACCTTTTCTACCAGAATGACCTAATTGAATTCCGATTTTAGTTTGAGTATTTTTGTGAATGAAATCGTTAATTTTTTTCCATTCAATTAGTTGATTTTCATTATAAATTCCCGCACAACCTAAAGTTATACGTCCAGTTTCTGAAACCGCTGTCATTTCGGTTAAAATCAATCCCAATCCGCCAATTGCTCTCGAGGTATAGTGTTGAAAATGCCAATCGTTTAACAATCCGTTTTGGGCTGAATATTGTCCCATTGAGGACATTGCAATTCGGTTTTGGAGTTCTAAATCGCGAAGTTTGAATTCGGAGAAAGCAGCAGGAATAGGTTGTAGGTTTTGGTTGAATTCTTCTAAAACTTTATCAGTAAATGATTTATCGCGTAATCGCAAATTTTCATAAGTTACTTTTTTGGCACGTGTCATGCATCCGAAAGCAAATTGGTAAAACGGATGTTGGTTGTGACGGTTCATGTTTTCGAACCAATCTAACGAAACTAAAGCCGCATACTGAATCATCTCGACAGTATTTCTTCTTGATCTATCATATTGTTGAAAAGCAGCTTGAACATCAGTTGGATTTGCCATTACAGCATCAAATAAACCAATGGCTGAATCCATCGCTAATTTTGTCCCTGAACCAATAGAATAATGTGCGGTAGCTTTGGCATCACCAAGTAAAACGATGTTTTTATGAAACCAATTCTGATTTGTTACATGTGGAAATTGACGCCAATGTGATTTATTTGAAATTAAACGATGACCATCTAATTCTTCCTTGAAAATTTCTGAAATTTTAGCTATTGTATCGGCTTCGTTGGTGACTTCAAAATTGAATTTTTGCCAAGTTTCGTCAGAGCATTCAAAAATCCAAGTACTCATTCCGGCTTCGTACTGGTAGCAATGTGCAACGATTAATCCGTGTTCTGTATTTCTAAAAAAGTAGGTGAAAGCGTCAAGTGGTTTTGTTGAACCAAGCCAGACAAACCTGTTTTTCTTTAATTCGATTTTGGTTCCGAATTCTGAGGCGAATTGCGTGCGTATTTGGCTTCCAATTCCGTCTGAAGCTATAATTATATCAGAATCTTCAAATTGGCTTAAATCGTCTACATTGTGTTCGAAATGCAGATTTACGCCTTCTTCTGTGCAACGTTGTTGTAATAATTGTAGTAAAGTTTTTCGGGAACAACCACAAAAACCGTTTCCGGCAATGTTTACTGTTTCTCCATCACGAGCAATAATGATGTCGTCCCAATAGGCAAATTTGCTTCGGATTAATTCATACGATTGCATGTCGCGTTTTAGGAATTCGCCCAAAGTTTCATCGGAAAACACTACGCCAAACCCAAAACTGTCATCCGATTTATTACGTTCGTAAATATCGATTTGACAATGAGGCATTGCTTTTTTTGTTAATATCGCGAAGTATAGTCCGCCTGGACCACCACCAATTATTGCTATTTTCATTTATGCTTAACTTGTTTCAGTATCTTAATTTAAGACACATTTTTATTATTTTTTTGAACACAGATTGGAGAAATTAGAGAAATTTTCTAATTCATGAATTTTATCTTTTTATAGAAAATAATTCACCTAATTTGGCATAGTTTGATCCTGCTAAACGTGCTATGGGTTTGTAGGTTTCTAAATTGATTTTGTAATTTTCCAACAAAATGCTGTCGTCAAAATGCATCATTACTATTCGACCAATTACAATACATGCGCCACCATTTTTGTGATTTTCTAAAAAATAGTGATGCACCATTTCGCATTCAAAAGTTACTAAACTTTCTTTTACACGCATTGGTTTTATTAGCATTGATGGAATAGGAGTAACATCTGCCAATTGGAATTCATCAACATCTGAAGGAACAGTTTGAGCTGTAGTATTCATTTTTTCTGCCAATTCTTCTGTAACCATGTTTACAACAAATTGTCCATTTGCTAAAACATTGTTTAAAGTGTCTTTATTGGTATTGTTTCCGCGAGTTGTAGAAAACATCATATGTGGCGGATCTTCACCAACAGCGTTAAAATAGGAGAAAGGAGCTAGGTTGTTAATTCCGTTTGCATCAACAGTAGAAATCCAGCCAATTGGTCTTGGAATTACCGAACCTGTGAGTAGTTTGTATACGGCAGTATGCTCTAATTCGTTAGGATTAAATTGCATTTAGTTAGTTTGTTTTGTTTGTACACAAATTAACTAAAAAAAGATGAATAATAATAGTACAATTTTGAGGTATGTTTATAAAAGTTTACTTAGAAATAAGTTATTTTATCATTTTATGTTAAAAAACTACTCCATTAATCCTATTCCATTTCGCACGTACAATGATAAGGATTTTCAGTAATTGTTTTACAATGTGATAAATTGAAAGTTTGATTTCTTATGCATCAAACTTTGTTTTATTCATTATTAATTTAGCGATGGATTCTTAGTTTTAATCACTGGTACTATCGACTCTGCAGAGAAAACTATAATTTGCAATACAATCAAAATTAATATAATAATAGCAAATGCATATTCAGAAGATGCTTTTATGGTGGCATACTGAGACTCTACTTTTTTCATGATTAATTTGGATTCTTCTAACTGAATTACTGAAAGTTTGCCTAAAGTAGTAAGAACTTTGTCTGTATAATGCGATGGATTGTAATTGTTTATGGAAAACGTAGGCTCGAATTTATCACTATAAGTAAGTAACTCTTGTGCTATAGTTTTTTCTTTTGGAGTAAGTTTTGTTTTGCTGTAAGCACTGTAAGTAGCATTAAAATTGTCATTTAATGTTATTATTACATTTGATTTTGATTTATTATTGGAATCAGATGCAAGTACTTCTCTAATTTGATAAACTGTACTAGTCATTTTTAGAATGTATTCTTCTGCAATTAATCGATCTTTATACAATGTAGAAATAGAGTCTTTTACATTATTAGCATGTGTTCTTTCTAAGTAATTATTTATGAGTACTAAAACACATAAGGCAAGAAGTACAATTGATGCTAAAAATTTATTTTTGATAGTATCGGTCCATTTCATTTTTAGAACTATTTAAATTAGATAAGTTTTATTTAAAAAACTATTTGCTTTCAAATCAAAGATAACAAAATAGTATTTTACTAATGAACGTTATTGCTATAATCGGATTTTAAAGCAAATAATTAAAGTGTAACCTTCATTGGAATACATTATTAAATTTTATTCTAAAAACTTTACGTTTAAAAATCCTTTTTTATATTCAATGTTTAGTGGATTATAGTACAACTCATCAATATGCGGACTCAAAAGGAATGCTTTTAAATAGACTATGCTTACAATAATGGCTAAAAATAGGATAATACCTTTTGAGATTTTCATTGTTTTTTTAAAATGGATTCTTAACTTTAGTTTTCTAATTTTGAAATATCAATCCCTTTTATTAGCAACCACAAACAGAGACTTAGTTCACCTATAAAAATAGGAATGGCAAGGTAAAGGAAAAGCGGATTTACAAATCCTTTGGAGAGAAACATTGTAAAACTATTGATCAAATAGCACAGTCCGGCAATTGCATAAGCTACTCCAATAATTTTAGGTAGTGCATTCGATTTAAAAAGTACGTATCCAATTAAAATACAATAAAAACCAAAGAACACTAAACCAATTCCGTAGCCTTGTGATTGAACAGTTAAGTATAAAAGTGATAGTGTTGCTAATTGGTTTTCTTGAAAAGAATTTAGATAAGTCGCATTACTTAATAGCAACAATGGTGTAATTTGATTTAATAGATTGACTGCAATAATTGCCGTTTGAATTATAACAAAAGCCATTGCAATTTGCAGTAGTATCTTATTAGATTTTTTGAAAAAGTGGTAGATGATAACTACCGTAGGTATGCCAACTATAAAATTGATAAGATCAGCCACAAAACCCCAGCGATAAAGCATTTCATTAATTTGAATATTGTGTGCAGTTGCCAGTGCATCGTTTGGAACATTTAAAGCTTGTCTAACAAAAACTTCCGAAAATAGTCCGGTAGCAATTACTATTAAATAACAAAATCCTGCAATTCGAGCTGTATTTTTATCTGAAATCATATTATTGGTGGTTGAATCAATTGATTAAAAATGCATTTCGTAGCATTATCAGACCAAAACAAACCTACAAAATTTCTTTGAAAAGTAACTTTATAACAACGCTATTATTTTCTACAAACGCAAAATAGCAAGACCAGCAATGGTAACAAACTGTGTTAAACAGCAGTTTTATTCATTTTTAATTGGAGTAGAGTGCAACATATCTAGTTTCCATCCTTTATCAGTTAGAATTGCTGTTGCGCTTTCTAGCCAATGCGCTTTAAAAACGATTTTATTATCAATCGAAAATGTCGCATAGTTATGGTAGGCAACCCAAGCGGTTTTGTTTGTGACTTTAGTGTCAATAATTTCAATGGTATTGATTCTTGTAGGATTGGGTTTATCAAGTAGCGCTTTATCCAAATAATTGGCAATAGTATCGTTATTCCAAACTTCTCCGTTTTCCAATAGCAGGAAGTCTTTGGTGTAATACTTATCAATATTTTTAGAATTCAATTTCGACCATATTTCGTCAAACGATTCTATTACTAAATTTTTAATTAGTTTTTTGTCGGTTTCATTTGAAACTTGACCAAAGGATAGTGTTGTAAAAAACACCATTACAATTATTGAGATAAGTCTTTTCATTTTTATTGTTTTTAAGTTAGGTAGTAACTTTTTTGCAAACTGCGTTCAGTTGTTCGGTTTTTTATTTGATATCTTTTCTACTTTGTATTGTTGTTTTTTCTTATCGCAGTTTCCATTTTCATATCATTAAATAGTAATATTATTATGGTTTATCGGCGAAAATTAAGTCAAATTTTAAATTTTTAATGTTAAAGTTTGCTTTCATTTTTTCAAATTCTATATTGTTCAAAGGGCCATAAATTCCTTTTGAGTTATCTTCTTCATTTTTCTTAATATCAATCAAATAATAGTTAGTTTCTTCATTAAAATTTTGGTGTTGCTTGGCTATTATGAAACTATCATTATGACCTACTGCGAAAACATAACAATCAATAATTATTTTATAATTACTGTCTGAATTTTTGATTTTTTTTGTAATTGATCTATTCGATTCAAGGTCATTCCAGCCAATTTCATATAGTCCAATAATTTTTTGATGTTGACTTTCATCGAACCAAGCACAGCTATTTATAAAAATGGACAAAAATATTAAAGTAATTATTTTCTTCATTTGTATTTAGTTTCTGTGCGTTCTTCTAAACTGATTTAGTCTGACATCTCATCATCCCAACACCCAATTAAGTCCTATAAGTATGATACATCAAATTTTACTTTATCAAATATATAAAAAAATCCCTAATTGCTTTAGCACAATTACGGATTCTAAATTTTATAAAAATGTAATCTACTTCTTTAGCCGTTAGCAGCTTTTTTTTGTTTTACAGATTTAATATTTGCAAAGTCTTGCGGTTTTGTGAAATATTCGAGTCCTAAAACTAGTAGTATTGAACTTAAAGAATATATTTTCTGCATTATAAAGGCTAATGCCAAATAACCAAATCCATAAACAAAAAAGAAACAGTAATAGGTCAATAAGCAGAGTATGCAGCAAAATTTAAGTAAATGTAGTTTAGACTTGAATACAAAAAAAGTAATAATAAATAGACCAAACAATGTTAAAACAATAGAAATTGTTCCTAGGTCGTGGTAAGGTGTTGCAATTAAGAAAATAAATAAAAAGTTAGCAAATCCGATATATTTTAAAACAGCCGCCCATACTTTTAAAGAAATCTTTTTTGACATTCTAATAAAAAATACACCATAACCAATAGACTGAAACGCCATTCCAAGAATTGCCCAAATCCTGCCCGGGTTTTCTGAGCCATTTATCGCTTTTGCTTCAAACAAATTGCTAATAAAATTTGTAGACCAACCAAAACCTACTGAATTTTTATCAAGCAATGATCCACCAGGATACAACGATGCCGCTATTACAAGCAAAAATACAGAAAGAATCATGCATATAAAAACCAAATACTTTTTAATCATCTGTTTAAAATTTTAGTATACGTTGTTACAAAGTTTTGATATCGTTGAAGGTAATCGCCACTAACGGATACAATGCTGTTGATGGCTGTTTTTATTTTATCCATCCTACATTTCGTTTCCATGTTTCAATTTCCTGCTTTCTTTTGGCAACATCTTTTGGTGGTGTTTGCTTTTCCTCTTGTGCTCTTTCACGAATAAGTTCTGTTTGTTCTTCAAGTGTGTTAAATCCGAGTAATTTTCTTCTTTCGTTTACTTTGATTACGTCGTCAAAATGATTTGGACTTAACATTCCGTACTCATCCCAGTCAAATTGTGTACCGTAAAGTTGCGGAGTTCCTTCTAGCACGGCTATTCGGTCAGTTAAAAAAGCTAAGCTTTTGCGATCAGCTTTTCTTTCTTTCACTGCTATTTCCAATAGTTCTGCACACTTCTTCATAAACTTTGGCTGTTCGATAGAATGTTGAATGATCAACCAAGCAGCTTCATTTGCTTCTTCACCAACTTTGTCTATTGTGGGATATCCAATTACGTTAATTATAGTGTCAAGTATTTTAGCATTTTCATTGTGTAGACTTTTCATTGCTACATCATAACTTTCACTAAGCTTTCCTTTTTGAACAAGTTTGTCTCTTAAAGCCAAGTCCGCATTTTTCAGTTTAATTATTTTTTTAGCAATGCTTTTAAAATCCATTTTTTGATGTGAGTTTGTTTTTTTGAAGTGCTACTCCAAATAGCCACTACATTTCAATATTTTTCTACTAAAACCACCAAAACAAACCTACAAAATTTCTCTGAAAAGTCGAGTAGTAGCCGCCAGATTATTTTCTGCTTTCGTTTCTTACAATTATAAGTTTAGAAGGTATTGATAACGATAGTTGGTAGCCAGGACATGTTGTAAACCACAATTCAGTATTTTGAGACCAATTGCCTTACCGTAAATGTTATCGCACCGGACTAACAATAGTTTTTAGCATCGGACTATTGGCGTCTTTCCAGTTCACTGAGCCTTTGAGTAACCACGAATTGCCAAAAAATAAAAGTGCTGTAGTTTCAAATATAAACGTAGCATATTTGGTAAAGGTAGTCATGCCATATACATTTTCATAAATAGTACTAGCGCCAATAATGACAATACTTGCTAGAATACCATAACCACAATAGCGGTAGATTTTGTTTCGCAATTTCTTCTTTTCATCAAACTGCGATGGTGACTTTCCAGCATCCGATTCTTGAAATATTTTCAAGCAGAAAAAGGCGAAGCACAAGAACAACAATCCAGCACATCCAAAATGAACAGCTTTAAACCAACTGTGCCAAATGATAGGGTTGAGGTAATCGTTGCCAATATAGCCGTTAAACTCAGTCGGAAAAATAGCAACACCAAAGGCAAAGGCACCCGAAAAATTGGATACACGGTTTTCTAAAGTGCTTTTTCCTCTGTAGGTAACTAGAAAGCCACCCAAAACACACAACACACCAACAAAAGCAATGTGCATATAACTGTAGTAATAATGACTTATAGAAGGTTGCAACCAAGCCGTACTTCCTAATAGGTTGTTGCCCAAGAGTAAGGCAAAAGGCAGACACAATCCGAGAATGCCTATCAATTGGCGCAGTTGTAAATAAGAAATGGTGTAGTCGTTGTCTTCTTTATGTTTCGTAGTCATGAGAAAGGAATTTGTGGGTTGGTTACACAAAACTAATTGATAATTTTTAATTGTGTATCAGTATTTTAACGGTATTTGATAGGGTGAAAATCCTTTATTTTTAATTTCATATATACTTGATCGAAAGAAGTTTTTGCTATTTGACGCAATCGAAAAAGGTGTTTTTGGTTAAATACTATACTATTCCTATAAAAAAGTCAATAAAATTGCACACTATGTAATTTTTATTTAAAAAAAATAGCAAAAATGTTTTTGTATTATTGCTAAAATAGTATATTTATGCAAAATTTATATATATGGAGATTGTAGCATGCCCCAAATGCCAAAGCGATAACATTGTAAAAAGCGGTGTCATCAAAGACAGACAAAGGTTTTTATGTAAAAAATGCAACTACTACTTTACGGTTAACAAACTGGGTAAAAAGATAGACAGTTACTATGTAACCAAAGCCTTGCAGTTGTACTTAGAAGGTTTGAGTTTTAGAGAAATTGAGCGTATTATCGGCGTTTCGCATGTTACAGTTAGCAACTGGGTAAAGGAGTTTAAGGTAACCAAACCTAATCATACCGATTATCATCCTACTTATAAGATATATAACCACTTAGAACTGGTAGAATTCCTAAAAAATAAGGATCAATTGAAAGGTGCTGGAATGATTATTACCGAACTAGGCGATAAGTTTATGCTTATAAAATGGGAGCGTTTTAAAGATTAGCTATAGTACTTTACATATATATATATCATAATTTTTTTCATTGGTAAAATTTTAGAATTTGGCTGTGCAAAAATGAAGTACTAACCAATTTTAAACCTTATGAAAAAAAAATTATTAATTGTTGCCTTACTATGCACAGCTTTAGGACATTCTCAAGAGCAAAAAACTCAAGAAGTGCCTTATAAAGTTGATGTATATGGTTTTGCCCGAGTTGATTATAGTTGGGATACAAGACAATCAGCGCAAGTAAGAGAGTATCATTTAAATCTTTGGCCTTTAGATGAAAAATTAGATGCTAATGGTGATGATATCAATCAAACAGGAGCATCAAACTTTTTGTCTGTTGTATCAAGATTAGGCGTTAAAGCTTCGGGACCAAATGTTTGGGGAGCAAAAGTTTACGGTGTTTTAGAGGGTGATTTTTTTGGAAATACACAACAATCTATCGGTTTATTTAGATTACGCCATGCCTATGCTAAATTAGATTGGGAAAAAACATCAATAACTTTTGGGCAAACTTGGTATCCTACTTTTATACCTGAAGTTTTTCCTGGCGTTGCAAACTTCTCTACCGGAATTCCTTTTAATCCATTTGGATGGGCTACGCAATTTAGAATTGATCAAAAATTGAACGATAAATTTAGATTTTCTTTTATAGCCTATAAAGACAGAGAATTTGGAGCTTTTCCTGCAGACGGAAATCAAAACTCTCCGGTTTATAATAGCGTAATTCCTGCAATGCATGGTAAAATCGAATTCAGAAATAAATCAGTTTTAGCTGGTTTCGGAGCCGAATTTTATCCAAATAAACCATTAATTGAGTCAGTAATCTCTCCAGCAATACCTGCATCTGGAACGAATCCTGCTGTACCCGCTGTAATTAAAAAATCAACCGAAACTTTAAATTCAACATCAATTGTAGCTTATATGAAATATAATAACGAAAAATTTCATGTAAAACTTTACGGAATAACAGGAGAAAATTTACACCACTTAGTAATGTTAGGCGGATATGCTAGTTATGCAAATGGTACTAATCCAGTTACGTACGAAGGAATTAAGACCAATTCTGTTTGGATTGATATTGCGAGCAACAGCAAAAAAACTGCTCCTGGACTATTCATTGGTTATACAAATCAAGAAGGAACATCGTCGACAGTTGCACCTGCCAATATTTATGCAAGAGGAATCAATGCATCACGAGGAGTAAAAGATATGTGGCGAGCTTCTGCAAGAGTAGATTTTAAACAAAATAAATTCAGATTAACACCAGAATTTGAATATACAGCAGCTACTCATGGAAAAACTCAATCTGATCTATCTATTTCTGGTAACGAAAATAAAGTGGGGAATTTTAGAGCAACAGTTTCTGCAGTGTATTCATTTTAAATATAATTAAAAACTTAAAACTATAAAAATATGAGTGATAAATCATCAAAAGGAATTTGGAAAGTAATCTCTGCTTCCTCAATGGGTACAATGATCGAATGGTATGACTTCTATATCTTCGGTAGTTTAGCTGTAGTGTTATCTACAAAGTTCTTTCCAACAGATAATCCAACAGCAGCATTCTTATCTACATTAGCAACATTTGCTGCAGGTTTCGTGGTTCGTCCGTTTGGAGCACTTTTCTTCGGAAGATTAGGCGATTTAATTGGAAGAAAATACACGTTCATGGTAACGTTGATGTTAATGGGTGGCGCAACATTTGTAATTGGATGTATTCCGAGTTATGAAACTATTGGTTTTGCTGCTCCGATTTTAGTATTAATTCTTCGTTTACTACAAGGTTTAGCTCTTGGAGGTGAATATGGTGGTGCAGCAACATATGTAGCAGAACACGCACCTGCAGGAGAAAAAGGCTATTGGACTTCATGGATTCAAACAACAGCAACAGTTGGTTTATTCATTTCGTTAATGGTAATCTTAATTACAAAAGCGTCTTTATCTAAAGAAGCATTTGACGAATGGGGTTGGAGAGTACCATTTTGGGTTTCTATTGTAATGGTTTACGTTTCTTTTTTAATTCGTAAAAACATGCATGAATCTCCAGCTTTCGCTAAAACTAAAGCAGAAGGAAAAACTTCAACAAATCCGTTAAAAGAAAGTTTCGGAAATAAATTCAATTTAAAATTCGTTCTTCTTGCATTATTCGGTGCTACAATGGGACAAGGTGTTGTTTGGTACACTGGACAATTCTATGCAATGAATTTCTTGAAAACGGTTCAAAGTATAGATTCTTCACAAGTAGATATGTTACTAGGTGTAGCATTAATTCTTGGAACTCCATTCTTTGTTTTCTTTGGATGGTTGAGTGATAAATGGGGTAGAAAATCAATTATGATGGCAGGAATGTTGTTAGCGATTTTATTATACCGTCCAATTTATAGAGCAATGTATAATTCGACAGACTTGACTAAGAAAAGCGAAATTGTTGCTCAAACTAAAGTAGTTCCTTCGATCAAAGAAATTGATGCTACTAAAATGGATTCTATCTATACTACTACAAAAGCTTATACGGATGGAACTACAGTTGAAGAAATCAAAACTATCCATTTTGAAACCGGAAAAGTAATGGTTGATGACAAAGGAAAAGACAAAATTGAAACTAAAGTTACCAAAATGATTAACAATAGCGACCGTTGGTTCTTAATCTTTATGGTTTTTATTCAAGTAATCTTTGTAACGATGGTATACGGTCCGATTGCGGCATTCTTAGTAGAAATGTTCCCAGTAAAAATTAGATATACATCGATGTCATTGCCTTATCACGTTGGAAATGGTATCTTTGGAGGATTACTCCCAGCAATATCTACCTATTTTGTAACACAATCTAAAGAAGCAGGTGATGTAGAATTTTACCTGGAAGGATTATGGTATCCAATTGGAATTGCAGCAGTTTGCTTCGTCATCGGAATGATCTACATCGACAGAAAAATTAATACTCTTCACGACTAAAACATACAACTATGAACGCATTAAAAAAATATTTAGGAATTGTTTGGATTGCATTAGCACTATTTGTTGCTTACTTTGCAGTAGACATTTTTGGTGGAAAATTATCCTCTGGCAAACAAGATGATTTAGTATTCGGAATTATTATATTTTTTATTTTACTTCCCATGATTGTAAGTGGTTTATTGATTTTTGGTTGGTATGCCATCAACAATGAATATAAAGATTAAATAATGGTATTGGTTAGTCTCAGAAGCTCTTATTCACGTAAGGGCTTTTGGGATTTTTATTGGTAAGGTTTAAAAGGTTAAGGGTTTAAAAGTTTAAAGGGTTTAAGAGTTTAAAAGGTTTAAGAGTTTAAAAGGTTATTTGGTTTATAGACATACTTCTCATAAAAGACTTTTACTATTAAAAATAGAGTATAGAAAATAGAGTATTCAGTTAGTTAAAATTTTTTAAATTATTCTAATTTCTATAATCTGTGTTCAAATCATAAAAACTTTCTTTAAATTCGTGAAATAATTACACACAATAATTCTTGCTAATTTGTGAAATTTGTGTAAAAAACTATCCACAATAACCTTATAAAAACTTCGTGACTTAGCGCCTTTGTGGCAAAGACTATGAAAAAAAGACACCAACAAAAATTAGTAATTGTATCAATGGTATTATTGATAGGTTTAAATATGCCTATTGTTTTGCTATTTGATTCGGCTAATAATTTGTTTGGATTTCCTGTGGTGTATATTTATTTCTTTTCGATATGGTTGCTCTCGATCTTACTTTCAATGCTAATAGTAAAACGATACGATGAATAGTATAGCCTTATTAGTGATTCTTTCGGGCTACTTGGCCGTACTATTTTTTATTGCACATTGGGCAGAAAAAAAAGGAAACAGTAAATGGACAAACAATCCGTATGTGTATTCACTTTCATTGGCTGTATATTGTACAGCTTGGACGTATTACGGAAGTATTGGTGTAGCAGCCGATAGCGGATTGAGCTATCTTCCCATCTATCTCGGACCAATTATCATTGCACCTTCGTGGATATTAATTCTCAAGAAAATCATCCGAATTTCTAGAGTCAACAAAATTTCAAGCATTGCCGATTTCATTTCACTTCGTTATGGAAACAGTCGTTTTCTAGGTGCAATAGTAACTGTAATTTGCCTCACCGGAATCATTCCGTACATCGCATTACAACTCAAAGCAATATCCGAAACCTTTCACGTAGTTACCAAAACCAACATCAGTTCGCTAGTCTTTAACGACACCACAACCTATGTCGCTGTTGCCTTAGCCTTATTCGCTTCTTACTACGGAACACGTTATGTAGATGCTTCCGAAAAACGAAAAGGAATTGTAACTGCTGTTGCCTTAGAAAGTGTTCTAAAACTGGTTTTCTTTGTAATTATCGGAGTTTATGTAACCTATTTCGTCTTTGATGGTTTCGATGATATTTATCAAAAAGCATCGTTGCTAGAAAAATTCAAAGAGAAAAATACCATTGGTGGTTTGCCTCAAGCGATTAACTGGTTTCTACTTTGCATACTTTCAATGTTTGCTATTTTCTTATTACCAAGACAATTTCAGGTTGGCGTTATCGAAAACAATCGAGAGAATCATGTCAATACAGCCGTTTGGTTGTTTCCATTATACCTTTTGATTTTTAATATTTTTGTTTATCCAATAGCTTGGGGTGGTAATATTTTGTTTGATGGAAAAGAGGTAAATTCCGATGCGTATTCGTTACTAATTCCGCAATTATTTAATAATCAAACGCTAACGGTTTTGGTTTTCCTTGGCGGATTTTCGGCAGCTATTTCAATGATTGTAGTTTCTTCCATCGGATTATCAACTATGGTAACCAACAACATTTTGATTCCGTACAATTTAATCGGAAAACTGAAAGGTAACGAGCAAACCATCAGCAGTAAAAAAATTCTGAACACCAGAAAAATAAGTATCTTTTCATTAATTATTACATCCTATTTTATCTATAGATTTTTTGGATTGAATTACAGTCTAGTTTCTATCGGTATGGTAGCTTTTGTAATTATTTCGCAATTGGCTCCAGCTTTTTTTGGTGCTTTATTCTGGAGAAGAGGTTCAAGATTGGGTGCTATTTATAGTATCATCATCGGATTTATTGTTTGCGTTTACACATTAATAATTCCTTATTCATTAGGACTTACAAGCAGTTCAAGCACCTTTATCTCCGAAGGTTATCTTGGGATTCATCTACTAAAACCTTTTCAACTATTTGGGTTAGATTATTTAGATCCAATTCCGCATGCGTTGTTTTGGAGTATGCTTTTTAATTGCATCACATATTTTGCCGTTTCTGTTAGTTTTAAAGGAAATTACCGCGAACGCAATTACGCCGAAATGTTTGTTGACATCACTAAGTACAGCAGCAATCACGAGAATGCTTTTATTTGGAAAGGTACAGCGTATAGAAATGACATCGAAAAAGTTCTAATTCGATTCCTTGGCGAAGAGCGAACAAAACGCGCCATGAACATCTTTAATTTAAAATACAACGTTGATAAAAATATAGAACTTGCCGATGCTAGACTAATCAAGTTTTCAGAAAATCTACTCACAGGCCACATCGGAACAGCTTCGGCGAGAATACTGATTTCTAGCGTAGTAAAAGAAGAAAAAATTACGTTACCCGAAGTGTTGAAGATTTTAGAAGAATCCAAAGAAAACATCATTATCAATAAAAAACTTACGGAAACGTCTAACGAACTTAAAGAAATATCGGCCAAATTGCAAGATGCCAATCAATCTTTAATGATTAAAGATCAACAAAAAGATGAGTTTTTAGATACAGTAACGCACGAACTTAGAACACCAATAACAGCTATTCGTGCTGCCAGTGAAATATTGCATGATGATGACGAAATTCCAGACGAATTAAAAAAACAATTTCTACAAAACATCATTTCAGAATCGGATAGATTGAATCGTTTAATTGATAAGATTCTAGATTTAGAGAAATTTGAAACTGGAAAACAGACCATTCATCCAACGAAAAACAATTTAGTTCAAACAGTAGAAAAATCAATAGAACCTTTACAACAACTCATTAGAAATAAGAATATTGCCATTCATATTGAAAGTAAAGATAAGATAAATGCTTATTATGATGAAGATAGGATTGTGCAAGTGGTAACCAATTTACTATCAAATGCTATAAAGTTTTGTCCAGAAAAAGAAGGATTAATTACGATTCAAATTATTGAAAAAGACAATTTTATTCATACTTTCGTGCAAGATAATGGTAAAGGAATTAATACTAACGATTTTGAAGCCATATTTGAAAAGTTCTATCAATCGACCAATCAGAATATTAAAAAACCAGTTGGTAGCGGATTAGGATTGGCGATTTGCAAACAAATTATTGACCATCACAAAGGTAAAATATGGGCGCAAGCAAGTTTAAAAGGTGCATGCATTGTATTTACTTTGCCGAAACAAAAAGCAGATTTCAGTTAGCAGATTTCAAATAAATAATTATAAAATTGATTTTTGAAGTTGTGTAATAAATTTAAAAAATGAAAAAGATTTTAATAGTCGATGACGAACCCAATATAGTAATGGCATTGGAATATACTTTCAAAAAAAATAACTTTGAAGTATTCATTGCGCGTGACGGTCAAGAAGCGTTGGATATAGTAAAGTCAACATTCCCAGATATGATTATTCTTGACGTAATGATGCCAATGGTTGATGGTTATGCCACAATCGAACAAATTAGAAAAGACAAAAATCTAAAACATACCAAAGTAATTTTTCTTTCTGCCAAAAACAAAGAAAGCGATATCGAAAAAGGAATGGCTCTTGGTGCTGATGCTTATCTAACCAAACCATTTTCTATTAAAAAAGTAGTAGATCAAGTGATGGAATTATTGTCGTAATTATTCGTCAAACTGAGCAATCCCGAAACTTCGGGAGAAGTGCTACATACCAACCTAACGATTTTTGTTAGGTTTTTTTATGACATTACGAAAACGATTTCGTATATACCTATTTAGCAAGAATTTTCATTGGTGTATTGTTAAAATAGTTACATTTACTTTACTATTAAAATACATTCAAACCATACAATACCAATGAATTACCAAGAATTTTACAACCAAAGTATTCAATCCTCAGAATCCTTTTGGAAAGACCAAGCAGACCAAATCGATTGGTTTACAAAACCAACATCAATACTATCAAAGGACGCAAATTATTATCCACTTTGGTATAAAGATGGAGAACTAAATGCCTGTTATTTAGCTTTAGACAAACACATAGAAGATGGTTTTGGAGATCAAACAGCCATTATCTACGATTCTCCAGTAACACAAACTGTAAAAAAATATACCTACAACGAAGTAAAAACAGAAGTAGCCAAACTAGCAGGAGGAATGCTTTCTCTTGGATTAAAAAAAGGAGACACCGCTGTAATCTATATGCCAATGATTCCACAAGCAGCTTTTGCAATGTTGGCTTGCGCTCGAATAGGAGTAACGCATTCAGTTGTTTTTGGAGGTTTTGCACCACATGAATTGGCCATTAGAATTGACGATTGCAAACCAAGATTAATAATCACCGCTTCATCAGGAATAGAAATTGACCGATTAATTGCATACAAACCATTAGTAGATGAAGCGATAAATTTAGCAAATCATAAACCTAAAAAAGTAATAGTTTTCAATAGAAAATTGGGAGCAAGAATTCCGTTTAAAAAATACGATGTAGATTACGATGCTTTAGTTTATGGTTCTGAAGAAGCAGATTGTGTTTCTGTAAATGCAACGCATCCATTATACGTTTTATATACTTCTGGAACTACAGGGAAACCAAAAGGAATTGTCAGAGATACAGGAGGTTATGCGGTTGCACTTAAATTTTCAATGCAACACATTTACGGAGCAAAACAAGATGAAGTTTTTTGGGCAGCTTCTGATGTAGGTTGGGTTGTAGGTCATAGTTTCATCGTTTACGGACCATTAATTAATAGAAATACAACTGTAATATTTGAAGGAAAACCAATCAGAACTCCAGATGCAAGTACCTTTTGGAGAGTGATTGCCGAGCATAAAGTCAGCATTATGTTTACAGCTCCAACAGCCATTCGAGCCATAAAAAAAGAAGATCCAAATGGTGAATTTATCAAACAATACGATTTGTCTAATTTACGAACACAATTCTTGGCAGGCGAACGTTGTGATGTAGCGACTTTAGAATGGTATCGCGAACATATTCCGGTTCCAGCCATAGACCATTGGTGGCAAACAGAATCAGGTTGGCCTATGATTTGCAACATGATGGGAATTGAATATTTACCAATAAAACCAGGTTCTGCAGGAAAAGCAGTTACAGGTTACGACATTAGAATTTTTGGAGAAAACGGACAAGAATTAGGTCCAAACGAAGAAGGTTATGTTGTAATCAAATTACCATTGCCTCCAGGAACCATGTTGGATTTATGGAACGACAACGAACGTTTCAAAGCAGGATATTTGAATAAATTTCCAGGTTACTATTTCTCAGGCGATGGCGGATTTAAAGATGATGAAAACTATATTTATATAACTGGTAGAGTAGATGACGTTATAAATGTAGCAGGTCACAGACTTTCTACTGCCGAAATGGAAGAAATCGTTTCGTCTCATCATTCTGTTGCAGAGTGTGCTGTAATTGGAATTAATGACGAATTGAAAGGTCAAGTTCCATTAGCATTGGTTGTAAATAAATTAGGTGAAGATATTGAGCATTTTCAATTACAACACGAAGTAGTTCAGCTGGTTCGTGAGCAAATTGGAGCTGTTGCATCATTACGAGATGTAGTTATTGTTCAAAGATTGCCAAAAACACGTTCGGGTAAAATCTTACGAAAATTATTAAGAAGTATTGCCGACGGTGAAAACTTCCAAATCCCATCAACCATTGACGATGAAGCAATTATCGATGAAGTTAGAGAGGATTTTGTAAAAGCAAAAATAGGTTCCTTCAGATAAAATCAAGTTAAAAAAGCCAATAAGTATGTTTATTGGCTTTTTTTAGTGTAAATTTGAAGAGTGAATACTTACTAACTTATTCAATTATGGTAGAAACAACTTCCAAAAGACAGCAAGAGATTATAGAATCCGCAGGAAAACTTTTGATGGAAAAAGGTTTAAAGGGATTGACCACAAAGAATTTGGCTATTGAAATGGCTTTTTCTGAAAGTGCTTTGTACCGACATTTTAAAAATAAAGAAGATATCATTGTTTTATTATTAGATTATTTAGGAAATGATATGAAAGAACGATTGGATATAATTTTTGAAAATGATTCAACTTCAGAAGAAAAATTGAAACAGTTGTTTAGTAGTCAATTTCAGTTTTTTAGCAAAAATCCTCATTTTGTTGTTGCAGTCTTATCAGAAGGTTTGTTTGATGAATCTGAAAAAATCAATCAATCTATTGTGAAAATTGTTCATTATAAAACGCAATTGTTAACCAAAATTATTGAGGTTGGAAAAGAAAACAATGAATTTTCAAGTACTATTGAAACACAAGAAATTGTTCACATTCTTATAGGAAGTTTCCGAATGATGATGCTAAAATGGAAGTTCTCTAAATTTGAAATCGATCTGATAAATCAAGGAAATAAAATCATGAATACAACCATAAAATTAGTATCAAAATGAAAAAAATACTAGCCATAATAATCGGTTTAACACTTTTTTCATGCGGAAAAAGTGAAGAAGTTCAACCAATAAATCAAGACATTAAAGAATTGGTTTTTGCGTCAGGTCAATTGGAATGGGACGATTCGTATAATCTTACTGCTCAAACCGATGGTATTTTGCAAAATGCCAATTTTGAAATAGGAAACATGGTTACCAAAGGAAAAACTATCGCATCATTAGACAATGAAATCAACAAAATAAATGCAGAAACTTCGCAAGAACAATTAGTTATCTCAAATGAAAATGTAACTTCTAATGCACCAGCGTTATTACAATTGGAACAAAATATTCAGTTCGCAGAAAGCAAATATTTACAAGACAAAAAGCAAGCCGAACGCTACGAACGATTGAATCAGCAAAATATTGGTTCGAAAGTAGAATATGAAAACGCACAATTAGCAGCGAAAAATTCGCTATCCAATTTGAATTCTTTGAAAAAGCAATACCGAGTTATTTTGCAACAAGCGAAACAACAACAAATTGCTACAAAAGGTCAATTGAAAAGCAATCAAGTTATTAAAAAGTACAATTCGATTATCGTAACAGAAAGCGGAACGGTTATCAAAAAACTAAAAAACAACGGTGATTACGTAAAAAAAGGAGAAGTCATTGCAACCATTGCTAATCAAACGAAAGTGGAAGCCGTTTTAAACGTTGATGAAAATAGCATCGGAAAAGTAAAATTGGGACAAACCGTTTTTATAAAATTAAATACCAATAAAAACAGTGTTTTAAACGGAAAAATTACTGAAATACTTTCGGCATTTGACCAACAAACACAATCCTTTATTTGTAAAGTAACCTTCGATAAACCTATAGAAAATTCACTTTTCGGAACACAATTGGAAGCCAATATTTTGGTTGGAGAAAAGAAAAACGCATTACTAATTCCAAGAAATTATGTCGGATTTGGAAACAAAGTAAACGTAAAAGGGAAAGACGAAATCATAATTATAAAACCAGGAATTATTTCAACCGATTACGTTGAAGTAATAGAAGGCGTAACCAAAGACGATGTTCTTTTACCATTAAAACCTTAATCAGTGTCAGATATGAGATAGGAGTGTTTAAAACTCGACTCATAACTCAACACTCATAATTCATAACTCAAAAAAAAATGAACATCAATACAGCCATAGCGAAAACTTATGTAGTTTCTAATAAAAAACTCACTGCAGTTGCTGTTATGGGAGTTGTTTTAGGAATGTCAATTTATATTTTTATGAATTGTATGTTGGTAGGTTTTGACAAAAGTGCAAATTCATCTATGTTCAAATCAACTTCTCATATTCGAGTTTATAAAGACGACGTAATCAGCAAACCGTTGATTGAAAAAACGAATGCAACTCCTATAATCATCAATCCGAAAACCGTTCCAGTCAACAATACAATTATCAATCCGAATTTGGTTATCGAAACCATTTTGAGACAGAAAGAAGTAATTGTTGTTACACCTCAAGTGAGTTCTAGCGTATTTTATAACAATGGAAAATCACAAATTTCAGGATTGTCAGTAGGCATTAAACCCGATGAAGCCAACTTAATGTTTGATATAAAATCGTTTATGGTAGAAGGAAATTTCGATTTATTAAAATCCAATCAAAATGGAATTGTTATAGGAAGTGGAATTGCCGAAAAAATGAATTTAGCCGTAAATGACAATCTCAATCTTACCTCTTCCAAAGGAATCAATCGCAGCTTTAAGGTTATTGGTGTTTTTAAAACAAATAATTCTGCTGTTGATAAAACAAAATCTTACATCAATATCGCAACAGCACAACAACTTTTAAAAGAAGGAAGCAACTACATCACCGACATAAATGTTAATGTAATCGACCCAGAAAATGCCGAAAATGTAGCCACTAAAATTGAGGCGATAACTGGCTATAAAGCCGAAGGTTGGAAAGAAGCCAATGCAACTTATGTAGCAGGAAATAGGATGCGTAAAATAGTCATCACTTTTGTTTCCTTTACAATTCTATTAGTCGCAGGATTCGGAATTTACAACATCTTAAACATGACAGTTTCTCAAAAAATAAATGATATTGCTATTCTCAAAGCTATGGGATTTAAAGGAAAAGACGTCATCAGAATATTTGTAACTCAAGCGGTTTCAATAGGAATTATGGGAGTTATTGGTGGAATCATAATGGCAATTATTCTAATCACAATTTTGAAAAACATCTACGTTGGTGGCGATATTGGTTATTTTCCAATTGATTACGAATTCAAAAAATTTGTGCAAGGTGTTGCCATTGGATTAGTAATTACCTTTTTCGCAGGTTATATTCCTGCAAAGAAAGCCGCGAATGTTGATCCTGTTGAAATTTTAAGAAAATAGAAATGAACATCCTTGAAACCAAAAATATAAACAAGTTTTTCCACGAACCAACAGAATTTCAAGTGTTGAAAGAGATTTCATTTGATGTAAAAAAAGGTGAATTTCTTTCAATGGTAGGAAAATCGGGTAGTGGTAAATCAACACTTTTATATATACTTTCCACCATGGATACTGATTATAAAGGAGAATTATATATTGATAATAAAATGATGACTGGTTTATCAACCGATCAACTGGCCGAAATCAGAAACGAAAAAATTGGATTTGTTTTCCAATTTCATTATTTGCTTCCTGAGTTTTCATGCTTAAGAAATGTGATGATTCCGGCTTTGAAACTTGGGAAATTACCCGAAAAAGAAATCGAAGCACGTGCTTATCAAAAATTGGAAATACTAGGTTTGCAAGACCAAGCATTGAAACCATCTAGCAAACTTTCAGGCGGTCAACAACAACGTGTGGCTATTGCAAGAGCATTGATTAATGATCCATTAATAATAATGGGTGACGAACCAACTGGAAATCTGGATAGTAAAAACACCAACATAGTTTTTGATATTTTTCAAGAATTGACTCGAAATTTTGGTCAAACAATAATTGCTGTTACTCATGATGAAGATTTTGCTCATAAAAGCGACAGAATTATTGAAATGAAAGACGGCAGAATTATCAGTTAATGTTTCCCTTTTTTATATTATATATAGCAATTTAGCAAGAAATATCTTTTTTGCATTTGTAGATTATTTATATTTACAAAACCAAACGACTATTTACTAGTCACTATTAACTAATTACAAAAAATATACAATGAGTTACTATACAATAGACAATTTAGAGCATTACTTTAAAATGTATAAAAAATCGGTTCGTGAACCAAGAAAATTTTGGGACCGAATTGCCGATGAACACTTTACTTGGTACCAAAAATGGGATAAAGTAATGGAATTTGATATGCAAGAAGCCAAATTCAAATGGTTTGTAGACGCTAAAGTAAACATAACTAAAAACTGCATTGACAGGCATTTAGCTAAACGTGGAGAAAAAACGGCAATTATATTCGAACCAAATGATCCAAACGAAGAAGCGCAACATATTTCTTATAACGAATTGTACGCAAGAGTTTCCAAAATGGCAAACGTGTTGCGTGATCAAGGTGTAAAAAAAGGAGACAGAGTTTGTATTTATCTTCCAATGATTCCCGAATTGGCAGTTTCTGTTTTGGCTTGCGCCCGAATTGGAGCAATACATTCGGTAGTTTTTGCAGGATTTTCATCTTCGGCAGTTTCAGCTCGTATCAATGATTCTGAATGTAAATTGGTAATCACATCTGAAGGAAGTTACCGCGGTAATAAAGCCATCGATTTAAAAGGAATTGTTGATGAAGCGTTAGAAAAATCACCTTGCGTAGAAAAAGTTTTGGTTGTAAAAAGAACCAATTCTGAAGTAACCATGAAAGAAGGTCGTGATATTTGGTTGCAACCACTTTTAGATGAAGCAATTCCGAATAATGTAGCCGAAATAATGGATGCAGAAGATCCGTTATTTATACTTTACACTTCGGGTTCTACAGGAAAACCTAAAGGAATGGTGCATACAACGGCTGGATATATGGTTCAAACGGCTTACTCTTTTAAAAATGTATTCAACTACCAAGAAAGTGATGTGTATTGGTGTACTGCCGATATTGGCTGGATTACAGGACATTCTTATATTTTATACGGACCATTATTAAATGGAGCAACAACAGTAATTTTCGAAGGCGTTCCGTCATATCCAGATTTTTCACGTTTTTGGGAAATAATCGAAAAACATCAAGTCAATCAATTTTATACTGCGCCAACTGCGATTAGAGCTTTGGCAAAAGAAAGTCTAGATTTCGTTCAACGTTTTCCATTACAATCTTTAAAAGTTATTGGATCTGTTGGTGAACCCATCAATGAAGAAGCTTGGCATTGGTATAATGCGCACGTTGGTGGAAAGCGTTGTCCATTAGTTGATACTTGGTGGCAAACCGAAACTGGAAGTATTATGATATCTCCAATTCCGTTTGTAACGCCAACAAAACCCACCTATGCGTCGTTACCTTTACCAGGAATTCAACCAGTATTGATGGATGAATTGCGTAACGAAATTGAAGGCAATCAAGTGACAGGAAGTTTGTGTATCAAATTCCCATGGCCTTCAATGGCGCGAACTATTTGGGGTGACCATCAACGTTACAAAGAAACCTATTTCACGGCGTTCCCAGGTAAATATTTTACCGGTGATGGTGCTTTAAGAGATGAAGTTGGTTACTATAGAATTACTGGAAGAGTAGATGACGTAATCATTGTTTCTGGACATAATTTAGGAACTGCTCCAATTGAAGATTCTATTAATGAGCATCCAGCTGTGGCAGAAAGTGCTATCGTTGGTTTCCCACATGATGTGAAAGGAAATGCACTTTACGGATATGTAATTTTGAAAGAAATAGGAGAAGGAAGAGATAGAGATAATTTGGCTAAAGAGATTAATCAATTAATTTCAGATCAAATAGGACCAATCGCGAAATTAGACAAAATTCAATTTGTTTCAGGTTTACCTAAAACACGTTCAGGAAAAATCATGCGTAGAATTTTAAGAAAAATTGCAGAAGGCGACTTCTCTAATTTCGGAGATACTTCAACCTTATTAAATCCAGAAATAGTAGAAGAAATCAAAAACGGAAAGTTATAGTTTTAGTATATTTATTTTAAAAACTGCTCTAGAAATAGGGCAGTTTTTTTTTAACAAATAGTTATTAGGTATTTATTAGAGCAATTCCTAAATTTGAAATCTTAACTTTTCAATCCATTTCATGAAAAAACTTACTTTACTCTGTTTGCTTTGTGTTTTTATTTTTCCAATGAATACTTTTTCTCAATCTAAAAAGAAGAAGAAAGAACAAGAAGCTGCTGCTGCTGCAAAAGAAGCATCTCAAACTTCTGACAAGAAAAAAGACGGCAAAATTAAAGATTACAACAAAGTAATTACTAATGAGGCCAAATCGCAAGAAGGTCTTTTTAAAACACACAAAGTAGACGACAAGTATTTTTATGAAATTCCAAATAACTTATTAGGAAAAGAAATGCTTTTGGTAAGCAGAATTTCTAAACTTCCATCGGGAATTGGAAATGGCTACATCAACGCCGGAAGTTCAATCAACGAACAATTAATTACTTGGGAACGCATTCAAGATAAAATTGTTATTAAAGTAAAATCGTATGCTGCTGTGGCAAATGATAGTTTACCAATTAGTATTTCTGTTAAAGCAAATAATTATGAACCAACATTATACGCATTTAATATTGAAGCAATTAGCCAAGATTCTGCCAATGTTGTAATTGATGTTACTAAGTTTTTTAGTAGCGATGTAAAAGCGTTAAGCGGATTAGATTCATCACTAAGAGAAACCTACAAAGTGAAAAGTCTTGATGAGTCAAGGAGTTTTATTACTTCAATAAAATCATTTCCTTTCAATATAGAAGTGGTTCAAGATTTTACATTTACTGCTTCTAAACCACCAGTTTTAGAGGAATCAGAAAGCATTAGTTTGCAAATGAATCAGTCGATGATTTTATTGCCAGAAATCCCAATGAAGCCAAGATTATTCGACGAAAGAGTAGGTTGGTTTACCTTAAATCATTACGATTATTCAAGTGAAGCTTTAAAATCAGATAAAAAAACGTTCATTAGAAAATGGCGTTTAGAACCTAAAGATGTCGAAGCCTACAATCGTGGTGAATTGGTTGAACCAATAAAACCAATTGTTTATTATTTAGATCCAGCAACTCCAGAAAAATTACGTAAATACATAAAACAAGGTGTTGAAGAATGGCAAAAACCATTTGAAGCAGCCGGATTTAAAAACGCCATTATTTGCAAAGATCCACCAACTAAAGAAGAAGATCCCGATTTTAATCCAGAAGATATTCGCTATTCTGTAATTCGATATGTAGCAAGTACTACAAGAAATGCAGTTGGTCCAAGTGTTTCAGATCCAAGAACTGGTGAAATTATCGAAAGTGATATTATTTGGTACCACAATCATTTACGTTCCTATAGAAATCGCTATTTGTTAGAAACTGGAGCAGCAAATCCAAAAGCGAGAACATTAGAAACGAGCGATGAAGACATGGGCGAAATGATGCAAATGGTTATCGCTCACGAAGTGGGTCATGCATTAGGATTGCCTCACAATATGGGTGCAAGTTGCTCTTATGATGTAGAAAATTACAGAAAACCAGCATTTACAAAACAATTCGGAATTTCGTCAAGCATTATGGATTATGCACGTTTCAACTACATTGCACAACCTGGAGATGGCGATGTTCGTTTTATTAGACAAATGGGTCCATATGATTTTTATGCCATAAATTGGGGTTACCGAATGATTCCAAACGCGAAAACTAGCGAGAGCGAAACACCAACATTAGACAAATGGATTGAAGAAAAAGCCAACGATAGAAATTATAAATTTGGAAATCAAGGTAGCGCATTCGACCCAAGTTCGCAAACAGAAGACATAGGAAATGATGCTATGAAAGCAAGTACTTATGCCTTAAGTAATTTAAAAATTGTAACTGAAAATCTTCCAAAATGGACCAGTGATAAAACAAATGATTATGAAGATTTATCAGAATTGTACACAGAATTATTAGGTGCTTGGAGTCGCTATGTTGGACATGTAACTACTAATATTGCTGGTGTTTATGAAACCTACAAAAAACCCAATCAAGGCGGATTTATTTATGCAGTTGTCCCAAAAGAAAAACAACAAGAAGCCTTGAAATGGTTGCATCAAAATGCTTTTGCAAGTCCGACTTGGTTAGTTAATAATTCAGTTTTAAAAAATAGTGCTTATGCTGGTTATACCGATAAATTTAGAAGCATTCAAGTGCGTCATCTTAACAAGATATTGAGTTTTGAAACTTTAGGAAGATTGATTGATGGTGCCAATTTAAGTGAAGCCAATTACAAACCAATTCAGTTTTTAAGAGAAGTGCGTTTGGGATTATTTAAAGAAGCAGCGAGCCAACAAAATGTTTCGGTTTATAGAAGAAATTTACAACGTGCCTACATTGATCGAATGGAATTTTTGATGAAAGAAAAGATGAATCCAGAAGGAAATGATGACTATTATATGACATCACAATCAGATGTTCGTGCTTTAGTTCGCGGTGAATTAAAACAATTAATTAGTACTTTACAATTTGCCAAAATGGCTCCAACTGATATTGAAACAAAATACCATTACGACGATTGCATCGAACGAATCAATTTAATTCTGAAACCAATCAAATAAATTGCACAATCCTCAAACTAATCATTTGGGGATTTTTTTTAGTTTACAAATGACCAACATGGATTTTGCATCAATAATAAAAGTAAACAAGTATTAAAATTTACAATTAGTTTTATTACTAATTCATTTTTACTATTTTTATAAACTAATTTTAAACTTAGCCAATAATTTATGCGCAACTTTATTCTACTTTTTTTCTTGGGATGTTTTGCTGTTCAATCTCAAGAATATTTCCCTAAAAACGATGGTGTCAAGCAAAATTTCAAAAATTACACGGCCATTATCAACGCAACAGTATATGTAAATTCTACTCAAAAGTTAGAAAATGCAAGTATTCTGATAAAGGAAGATAAAATAGTAGAGGTTGGAAATTCGATTAAAATTCCAAACAACGCACTAATTGTTGATGCCAAAGGAAAAACCATTTATCCTTCTTTCATAGAAATTTTCAGCGAATTCGGAATCACAAAAGGTACTGCAAAATCTACTGGAACTGCGCCACAATACGATGGAAGCCGCGAAGGATATTATTGGAACGATCACATCAAACCTGATTATAATGCTTATGAAAATTTAGGCTACGATTCTAAAGCAGCAACAACTTTAAGAGAAAGTGGTTTTGGAACAGTTTTAAGCCATAATAACGATGGCGTAATTGCTGGAACTGGTTTATTTTGGACTCTAAATGATATTGGCGATAACTCTAAACGTATTTTAAATAACGCTATTTCGCAACATTTTAGTTTTAGAAAAAGTTCGCTTTCTAGACAATCCTATCCAAGTTCTTTAATGGGAAGCATGGCTTTAATTCGCCAAGTTTTTCACGATGCCAAATGGTATGCAACAGGAAGTTCAACCACAAGAGACTTTTCATTAGAAGCTTTTAATAACAATAAAAAGTTAGTTCAAATTTTTAATTCGGGTGATAAACTGAATAATCTTCGTGCTGATAAAATTGGCGATGAGTTCGGAGTAAACTTTATTATCAAAGGAAAAGGAAACGAATTTGAACGCATTGAAGAAATTAAAAAAACCAATGCAACTTATATAATTCCAATAAATTTTCCAGAACCTTATGATGTTTCTGATAATTATTTGGCTCAACTAGTTAATGTTGGCGATATGAAATATTGGAATCAAGCGCCTTTTAACTTGAAGATACTTGCCGAAAATAATGTGCCATTCGTAATCACATCAGCCGATTTGAAAGAGCAAAAATCATTTCTTCCTAATTTAAGAAAAGCGGTTTTCTATGGATTGCCAAAAGAAAAAGCAATTGCCGCTTTAACAGAAAATCCGGCTAAAGTATTAAATCAATATGATAAAGTAGGTTCGATATCTAAAGGTAAATTGGCGAATTTCATTATAGTTTCGGGCGATATTTTCGAAGAAAAAAGTACCATTCAAGAAAATTGGGTACAAGGAAACAGAACAATTATCGAAAAAAGTACATTAACCGATATTAGAGGAATTTACGATGTTACATTTGATAATCAAACATTTGAACTGAAAATCGAAGGTGAATTATCTAAATTAGATGCAAAAACTACAAAAGACAGTATTAATTACGGAACCAAAATTCAGTACAACGAACCTTGGTTCAATGCAGTTATAAAAGATAAAGATACGCTAAAAGCAAATTTCGTAAGGCTTTCTGGAGTTTTCGATAAAAACGCATTCAAAGGAAAAGCCATTTTACAAAACGGAAATGAAACTTCATGGACTGCTGTAAAAAAAGGAGAGCATGAAATTAAAATTGATAAAGACAAAAAAGAACCAAAAGTTCCTGTAATGTATCCAGTTACTTTTCCAAATATCGCTTACGGAAATAATTCTAAACCTAAACAAGAAACTATTTTGTTTAAAAATGCAACCGTTTGGACAGGTGAAAAAGACGGAATTTTAAAAGAAACCGATGTCTTAGTTGAAAACGGAAAAATTGTAAAAATTGGAAAAAATATTTCTAGTTCCAATGCTAAGTCAATTGATGCTACAGGAAAACACTTAACAGCTGGAATTATCGATGAACATTCGCACATTGCAATTTCAAATGGTGTCAATGAAGGTGGACAAAATTCATCGGCAGAAGTTACTATTGAAGATGTAGTCAATTCTGACGATATCAATATTTATAGAAATTTATCTGGCGGAGTTACTTCGGCTAATTTATTGCACGGTTCTGCAAATCCAATTGGCGGACGCGCAGCATTTGTTAAATTAAAATGGGGATTTTCACCTGATGAAATGTTGGTTAAAGATTCACCAAAATACATCAAATTTGCTTTAGGCGAAAATGTCAAACAATCCAATTGGGGTGACAATGCTAGAAACCGTTTTCCGCAATCTAGAATGGGTGTCGAGCAGGTATATGAAGATTATTTTTCAAGAGCAATTGCTTATCAAAACGAATGGAAAGCATTCAAATCGGGCAATGGAAAAAATAAAATCGAACCACGTTACGATGTAGAAATGGAAGTTTTAAGTGAAATTTTAAACAAAAAACGATTCATAACATGTCATTCTTATGTGCAATCAGAAATCAATATGCTGATTAAATTGGCCGATCGTTATGATTTTAAAATTCAAACTTTCACACACATTCTTGAAGGTTATAAAGTTGCCGATAAGATGAAAAATCACGGTGTTGCGGGTTCTACTTTCGCCGATTGGTGGGCTTATAAATTTGAAGTAAACGATGCAATTCCATACAATGCAGCATTGATGCACAGCGAAGGTGTTCAAGTATCTATTAATTCTGACGATGCAGAAATGTCTAGGCGATTGAATCAAGAAGCTGCCAAAACAGTTAAATACGGAGCAATAACCGAAGAAGAAGCATGGAATTTTGTAACGCTAAATCCGGCTAAAATTCTACAAGTTGATTCTAAAGTTGGAAGTATAAAAGTGGGCAAAGATGCCGATGTGGTACTTTGGTCAGACAATCCGCTTTCTATTTACGCAAAAGCTGAGAAAACGGTTATCGACGGAATCATTTTCTATGATTTAGAGAAAGAAGCATTGGCGTCAGAAACCATTAAAAAAGAAAGAGCGAGTTTGATAAATGAGTTATTAGAAGCTAAAAACAGCGGATTAAAAACGCAACTTCCTACCAAGAAATCAACAGGTCATTATCATTGTGATACGTTGGATGACTTTTGTACCGACTCACATTATAAAATCAACTAAACTAAAATTCGATGAAATATATATTTTTCTTACTACTAACTTTTATTGGATACAGCCAACAAACGCCTGCTTCCAAACAGACAAAATCAATTTTAATTACAGGAGGATTTGCCCATTTAGGAAATGGATCTGTTGTTGAAAACAGCGTAATCTCTATTGTTGATGGGAAAATAGCATACGTGGCCGATGGAAATTTAATGAAACCAGGAAAGCATGATACTTACATAAATGCCTCTGGAAAACATATTTATCCAGGATTTATTGCTCCAAATTCAACACTAGGTTTAGTTGAAATTGATGCCGTTAGAGCTTCAGATGACGAACGTGAAATTGGCGAATTCAATCCACACATTCGAAGCATTATTGCTTACAATACTGAATCGGTTATCACAGAATCGGTAAGACCAAACGGAATTTTATTGGCTCAAATTGCACCTCGTGGTGGAAGAATTTCTGGAACTTCTTCTGTAGTCCAATTGGATGCATGGAATTGGGAAGACGCAATTGTTAAAGAAAATGACGGTATTTTTCTAGATTGGCCAACTAGTTACACTTATGCTGGTGGAAGAAACGAAGCAATTTTAGAACCTAATAAAAAATACGATGAGCAACTGAAGGCTATTCAAGATTATTTTGATAATTCGGCGGCTTATCTTAATAGTGATAAATCGAAGAAAGATTTGGCCTATGAAGCCATGAATGGATTACAAAACGGAACTAAAAATTTGTACATCACTGCAACGAACGAAAAAGAAATTGAAGATATTGTTTTGTTCAAAATCAAAAATAAATTACCAAATGTTACCATTGTTGGTGGTTATTTTGCTTACAAAGTAGCCGATTTGTTGAAACAAAATAACATTTCAGTTCTTTTAAGAAGAGTTCACAGTTTGCCAATTCTTGAAGATGAAGATGTGAATTTGCCATACAAAAATGCTAAAATCTTGGTAGATAAAGGAGTTTTAGTAGCATTAGAAAATTCGGGTGATATGGAACGCATGCAAACAAGAAACTTGCCATTCTATGCCGGAACTTGCGCTGCTTGGGGAATTCCAAAAGAACAAGCACTTCAATTAATTACTTTAAATACTGCAAAAATTCTCGGAGTTGATAAAAACTACGGAAGCCTTGAATCTGGTAAAAGTGCCACTTTGTTTATATCTGAAGGTGATGCACTTGATATGAAAACCAATGTTATTTCTGACGCTTTTGTTGATGGAAGACAAATTAGCTTGGAAAGTCATCAAACCGAATTGTACAAACGTTACAAAGCTAAATATCAAGAGAAAAAGCAAATTAAAAACCAATAATAATATAACATTTAATCGAAATTTAATAAACAAATAGCAAACTTATGAGCTACTTTTACATGGTATGGAAAACGAGAAGGAAGTTATTATTATTGGTGGTGGTTTAGCAGGATTAACAGCAGCAATTCATCTTTCTAAAAGATATTTTTCGGTTACTGTTATTGAAAAAAATGAGTTTCCTAAACATAAAGTTTGTGGTGAATATATTTCAAATGAGGTATTACCTTATTTTGAATGGTTGGATTTAAATATTTCTGATATAAAACCAACTACCATAACAAAACTAAAGTTTTCGTCCACTAATGGCACGTCAATTTCAACCGATTTACCTTTGGGAGGATTTGGAATAAGTAGGTACGAATTGGATTTTTATCTCTACAACAAAGCAATTGAAAATGGATGTAAAATCATTAAAGATGAAGTTAAAAACGTAGTTTTCAATAATGATTTATTTGAAGTTACTACAGAAAATGGTTTACATCTTAAATCAAAAATTGTTCTCGGAGCTTTCGGGAAAAGATCAAATATTGATCTTTTGCTAAATAGAGATTTCATTCAAAAAAAATCGCCGTGGTTGGCTGTAAAAGCACATTATTCGGGTGAATTTAGATCTGAATTTGTTGGATTACACAATTTTAATGGTGGTTATTGTGGTGTTTCTAAAGTAGAAAATGAGATTATAAATATTTGCTATTTAGTTCGATATAACGCTTTTAAAAAGTATAAAAACATTACTGACTTTCAAGAATTTGTATTAAAAAAGAATCCGCATTTAAAGAAAGTTTTAGAAAATTCTAAATTACTTTTTGAAAAACCATTAACCATAAGTCAGATTTCTTTCGAGAAAAAACTACCAATCGAAAATCATATTTTGATGATTGGTGATACTGCCGGATTAATTCATCCGTTGTGTGGAAACGGAATGGCAATGGCGATTCATAGTGCTAAAATTGCATCCGATTTAGTCGAAAAATTCTTGAGTAATAAAATTAAATCCAGGTTAGTTTGTGAAAAAAAATATACTAAAAAATGGAATTTTAACTTTAATAATCGTCTCAAAATGGGCCGTGTTTTAGCTAAATTATTACTACATCCAAAACTTTCTACTATTTTGTTGCGTATACTAATTATCGTTCCGTTTGCTCTGAAATTTATTATTAAAAAGACGCATGGAAAACCAATACTTGTAAAATACAAATGATTTTTATAAATACTAAAAAGCGAAGTGATGCTGATGAAATTATGGATGATTTTGCCCTTGAAGGCGAAACATTGCGTGATGCGTTAGATAAAATTGCCAAAATAAATCAGCTTTTAGGAGGAAACAAACTAACTTTACAAGGCGTTCAAAAATTATTAGAAAACACATCAAATGCAACTGAAATTAAAATAGTTGATATTGGTTGCGGAAATGGTGACATGTTGCGATATCTTGCAGATTACGCCAAAAATAACAATTGGAATTTTAAACTAATTGGTGTTGATGCAAATAATTTCACAATCAATCATGCGATAAATTTATCCAAAGAATACAGTACTATTAGTTATTTATGCGAAGATATTTTCGATACTGAATTTGATAATTTAAAATATGATATTGTCTTGTGTACATTGACATTACATCATTTTAAAGAACCTCAAATAGAAAAGTTGATGGCACAATTTTATAAAAATGCAACAATAGGCATTGTAGTAAATGATTTGCAACGAAGCGCAATTGCTTATCGGCTTTTTCAAGCCTTATGCTTTGTTTTTCAACTGAATAAAATGTCAAGAGAAGACGGATTAGTTTCCATACTTCGTGGTTTTAAAAGAAGTGAATTAGAAGCCACTTCAAATAAATTAAATTTTAAAAACTATACAATTAATTGGAAATGGGCTTTTCGTTACCAATGGATTGTGAAAAAAATATGAGTGTAAAAATTAAAACAGTTGCTAAGCAATTACCAAAATATTCTAGAAATACAGAAGAAATTCTGCCGTTTTTAGATGCTTGGCTAATAGGTCAAGAACCACGATTTATTAGAAAAGTAAAGAAAATTTTTGAAGGTGCAATGGTTGACAAACGCTATTCTATAATGGATCCAGTCGAAGTTTTTACCAAAACATCATTCGAAGAACGCAACGATATTTATGTTCGTGAAGTAATTGAATTGGGCGAAAAAGTATTAGAAAAAGCATTGACAAAAGCGAACTGGAAACCAACCGATTTAGATTACATCATAACTGTGAGTTGTACTGGAATCATGATTCCGTCATTGGATGCTTATTTGATTAATAAATTGAAATTACGCCAAGATATTGTTAGATTACCAGTTACCGAAATGGGTTGCGCAGCAGGAATTTCTGGTATAATTTATGCCAAAAACTTCTTGAAAGCCAATCCAGGAAAGCGAGCTGCAGTTATTGCTGTAGAAAGTCCAACGGCAACTTTTCAATTGGACGATTTTTCTATGGCAAATATTGTAAGTGCTGCTATTTTTGGCGATGGTGCAGCTTGTATCTTACTTTCGTCAAATGAGGAAGATGAAGGTCCGGAAATTCTAGCTGATGAGATGTATCATTTTTACGATAACATTCACATGATGGGTTTCAAATTAACCAATTCGGGATTGCAAATGGTTCTTGATATTGAAGTTCCTGAAACCATTTCGGCTCATTTTCCCGATATTATTCATCCTTTTTTGGAAAAAAATAACCTAAAAATGGAAGATATAGATCATTTGATATTTCATCCTGGTGGAAAGAAAATAGTAAATACTGTTGAAGATTTATTTTCTGATTTAGGCAAAAACATCAATGATACCAAAGAAGTTTTACGATTATACGGAAATATGTCAAGCGCAACAGTATTGTATGTTTTAGAACGAATTATGGATTCGAATCCTAAAAAAGGAGAGAAAGGATTAATGCTAAGTTTCGGACCAGGTTTTTCGGCACAACGAATTTTATTAGAATTTTAGTTCGACACGAATTTCACAAATTTTCACAAATTTTGATTTTTATATTTTTAAATTGGTGCTATAACAAAAAATCAAGAAACAATAAATTAGTGTAATTAGTAAACTATTTTAATTCATGCAAATTCGTGAAATTAGTGTAAAATAACAATTGTATGACAAACCAAGATATAATAGCGAAATTACCTTATTCAAAACCGTTTTTATTTGTAGACGAGATAACGTCTATTTCTGAAAATGGCGTTGTTGGAAATTATACATTTGATGAAAATTTAGATTTTTACAAAGGACATTTCAAAAATAATCCAGTAACTCCAGGTGTAATTTTAACTGAAGTAATGGCGCAAATTGGTGTAGTTTGTTTGGGGATATATTTATTAAATAATGACATTAATAAAAATACTTTAATTGCCTTAACATCAAGTGAAATAGAATATTTAAAACCTGTTTTTCCAAAAGAAAAAGTGGTTGTAATTTCTGAAAAAATATATTTCAGATTTGGCAAATTAAAGTGTAAAGTAAAAATGATAAAAGATTCAGGAATTGAAGTTTGTAACGGAACAATTGCAGGAATGATTTATGAAAAATAGAGTTGTAATTACTGGGTTAGGAATTGTTGCTCCAAATGGAGTAGGACTCGACGCGTTTACAAATGCCATTAAAAACGGTATTTCCGGAATAAAGCATGACTCTGAATTGGAACGTTTACAATTTTCATGTCAGATTGCTGGTAAACCTGATGTTTCTAGAGAATTATCTTTAGACTATTTTACAGAATTAGAACTGAGAAATTTCAACTCAACCGGAATACTTTATGGTGTAATTGCAGCGATGGATGCTTGGAAAGATGCAGGATTATCGATAGAAAACAATGAAAATCCTGATTGGGATTCGGGTACAATCTTTGGAACTGGAACTTCGGGAATTGAAAAATTTAGAGAAAGTATTTATAAAATTGATGATTTTCAAACCCGAAGATTAGGAAGTAATGCCGTTGCACAAACTATGAACAGTGGCGTTAGCGCTTACATCGGCGGAAAATTAGGATTAGGAAATCAAGTGACAACCAATTCATCGGCTTGCACCACAGGAACAGAAAGTATTTTAATGGCATTTGAACGAATAAAATCAGGACAAGCCAAACGAATAATTGCAGGAAGTACGAGTGATTCTGGACCATACATTTGGGGTGGATTTGATGCCATGAAAGTTTGCACCTACAAACACAATGAATCTCCGGAAAAAGGATCAAGACCAATGAGTGCAACTGCGTCAGGATTTGTGCCTGGAAGTGGAGCTGGAGCTTTAATTCTTGAAGATTTAGAATCTGCTTTAAATCGTGGTGCCAAAATTTACGCCGAAGTTTTAGGTGGAAATGTAAATTCGGGAGGACAACGAGGTGAAGGAACGATGACAGCGCCAAATTCAATTGCAGTAAAAAAATGTATTGAGAATGCTTTACTTCATTCTGGAATTTCTTCAAATGAAATTGATGCAATTAACGGACATTTGACAGCAACATCTAAAGACAGTTTGGAAATTAAAAATTGGACCAAAGCATTAAACAGAAAAGGATTAGATTTTCCTTATATAAATTCGTTGAAATCTACTGTCGGTCACTGTTTGTCGGCAGCTGGAAGTATTGAAAGTGTGGCATCGGTCTTGCAAATTCACCACGGATTTATTTTTCCGAATGTGAATTGTGATGATTTAAATCCCGAAATTGCTGATTTAATT
>NZ_DQDX01000078.1:35100-36010 GCF_003525665.1 Flavobacterium sp. | reverse complement strand
GTTTAATTGATGCCTCGAAAGTTTCTACAAAACTAATTGAAAAAGAAATAAATATTGTTGCAAAAGCCAGTTTTGGTTTTGGTGACGTCAACGGATGTGTGATCTTTAAAAAATATATATAAGCTATGAATAACGAAGAAATTTTAGAGAAATTAAAACCGATTGTAAAACCATTTGTCAAGAATGAGGAAGCTTTTGCCAATCTTACTGAAGACACTGATTTTATTACCGATTTGCAAATAAATTCGGCCAATTTAGTAGATATTGTTTTAGATACTGAAGAAGCTTTTGACATAGAAATTGATACTGCTTCAATGGAAAAAATGGTTTCTATTAAAGCAACTTTAGAAATTATAAAAACCAAATTGGCGGCAAAGTGATTGGAAACGACATAGTAGATTTGGCTTTAGCTAAAAACCCAAGCAATTGGAAACGAAAAGGATATTTGGATAAAATATTCACCGTTTCGGAACAATTACTGATTCAAAAATCTACAAATCAAGAACTTGCAATTTGGAATTTATGGAGTAGAAAGGAAGCGGTTTACAAAATTATTCTTCAAAAAGGAGGAAATCGAGGTTATTATCCTACCAAAATTGAATGTTTGGATTTGAATCTTGAAAATGGAATCGTACAATTTGAAAAGCAAATTTTTCATACAAAAACAATTGTAACAGGAGATTCGGTTTATTCAATAGCTGTTGAAAATGTAAGCGATATTCAAAATGTTAAAACTCTCGAAAACAGTCATTTACTCTTTAAAGTTGATGGGATTCCGTTTATTTCAATTAATAATGAAGTGAAAAATGCATCAAAAACCCATCACGGAAATTTTGAAAGAATAGTTTATTTGGATGCTTAGCTTTTAGTTCTAAAGTCGCTCAATTGCTTCAGTAACAATGGATTTCAT
>NZ_DQDX01000078.1:31149-35029 GCF_003525665.1 Flavobacterium sp. | reverse complement strand
ATAACAATGGATTTCATAACTTCATAACCTTCTTTATTGGGATGAACGCCATCTTCGCCGTATTGTTTTTGCAAACCATTTTCATCATCAACCATTTGTGAAAAATAATCTACATAAATAATTTTATTCTTGTTGGCATACGATTGAATCATTTTGTTAAGTTCAATAACTCGATGTGCTGGTGCAATTTTCGGATTCCAATTAAATCTGTTGGCTGGTAAAATAGAACATAAAAGGACTTTGATATTATTTGCTTTAGCCAATTCCGACATAGCAATTATATTTTCTAGAATTCCTTCATTAGAAATCGGACCAGTATTTTCTGCAATGTCATTTATTCCAGCTAAAATAATGACAACTTCTGGTTTTAAACTAATCACATCTTGAGGAAAACGAAGTAACATTTGAGGCGTTGTCTGTCCGCTAATTCCTCTGTTTATTTTTGATTTATCAAAGAAACTCGAATCATTTACTTTCCAAAATTCGGTTATAGAATCGCCCATAAAAACAATTCTATTGGATGAAATATTGGATTGTAATTCCTTATTTTCTGAATCGTATTTTTTTAAATTTGCCCAATCATTTTTCATAACATCATTTTGACAGAAACTAAGTAAAGGTGTGAAAGCAAGTATAACTATGTGAATAACAATTACCTTAAAATCAACTTTCATTATTGTAATTTAAGTCTTGATTTTAATTTTAAAAATAATAATGCAATTGTAAAAGCATCATCAGTTGTAGAAATTCGTTCCGTTTTAGGAATTTTAAACAAACTTGCTAATTCGTCTAAAGAAAAATTTTTATCGCCAATATCATGTAGTTTTTTATACATAATTTCGATGTCTAAAGCTTCGTTTTTCAATCTTCCACAAGCCAATTTTTCTAAAGCTTCATTAATCATTGCTACATCAAAATGAATTCGATGTCCAACCAAAGTAGCATTTCCTATATAGTTAATAAAAGCTTCTATTGCTGCTGGTTCGGCTAATTTTGGTTGAGCACTTTCTAACAAAAAATCATTTGTAATTCCGTTATCATGCAGATATTTATATTGCGGAATGGCAATTTCAAAGGTGTCTCCAATTAAAATAGTATCATTAACTACAGCAATTGCACCAAAAGAAAGAATCACGTCTTTATTCGGATTTAATCCAGTAGTTTCAACACTTAAAGAAACGTATCTGTTTGATTTTTTATCGAATTTTGAAGTGTAATTTTTCCAAAATTCGGGATGTTCCTTATTAATATTTTTTAACCAGTCGAGCATAATTATGAAAATTGTGTAAGTTGAAAACGATCTTTAATTAATTCTTCCAATTCTCGCATTGGAGCTAAGGCATTTTTCAATTTTTCTTTATCTACTTTATTTAACTCATCCAAGTTGATGTATTGTCCTGAATTATCATTCTTTAATCCTTCAGCAGCTCTAAATTTTGATAGAACTAAAAAAGAATCGGCACAATTCAAATACACTTCAGAGAACTTTGGATCAACCATTGCCAACTGCTTGTATCTTAAATAGGTATTGTTAATTCCTTTGATGTTATTACTCATCACCAATAATCGTGCACCATCAATTAAAGGCATTAATGCTCTTGTTTTAATGTCAAATTTGCCTTTGTTTTCACCATCTTCTTCAAGGTTGAATTTCTTGAAAAAGTTTAAAGGTGTAGGTTTTTTCAAAGCATCGTTTCCTAAATAATCAAAGAAAAGCACATTGTTTTTAGCATTTTTAAAGATGGTTTCCGTTATGGCATCTTCAATTTTTTGCTCACCAAAGGCCATTTCATAATCAAAGAAAACACTACTAATTTCATTAGAATTTTCACCTGGAGTATTCATCCAACTGTTGTATTGTTTTGTCCAGTCTGTCAATGATTTACACCAAAGCATATTACTCGCCATATGACCTTGAGGACAAGCAACAAATCCGACCTTTTCTAAAGTAGAAGTGGTCTTTTTTGCCAGTTTCACAAAGTAATCTTTAACATCACGGTATTTTTCGGCAGAAACATCTTCAAAAACTAAAATACTGTCTTGATCGGTTAATAAAAGTTGTTCTTTTCTACCCTGACTTCCAATGCTTAACCAAGCAAATCGTGCTGGAGGCGAACCTAAATCTAGTATCGATTGTTCAACAGCACGTTTAATAATTGCCAAAGTTATTTCGCCTGCAATGCTATTAATATGGGTTAACGGAATGTTTTTATTTATAGATGATTGAATGATATCAGTTAGTTTATCTCTAACTAATTTTAATTCTTTAGACGTTTGCGAACGCTTAATTTCTTTTAGCAAAACTCCTGGATTATTAGCTTGAGCAACTACCAAATCATGTTCAGAAATTATTCCTTTTACTTCAGATTTATCTGTTCCGTCAATAGTTACACAAAGATGCGAAACACTGTGTTTTAGCATAACCAATTGTGCTTCGGCAACTGAAATATTTTCGGTAACTGTAATCACTGGTGAGGCCATAATTTTATCGATAGAATTTGATAAAGGAAATCGTCCAGTTGCAACCTTAGAACGGAAATCTTTGTCGGTTACAATTCCGATAGGGTAACTTTGATCGATGATAATTGCACTGTCAACCATATTTTCGGTAACCAATTGAGCGGCATCTTTAATAGCAGTATCTGCACCAATTTTTAATGGCGTTTTATTGTAACTCAACGACTGAAAATACATCATATCTGATTGACTGTCAGAATATCCAACATTATCAGACATTAATCCGTTGTTTTGATTATCTAAACTATTTTTGGTGTTTACAGCAAAACTTTCCAGTAAAAAATTTAAAACTTCTACATTTTGAGCCACAAACGGTTTGAAAGTTGCAATCGGAACTGCATAAATTATACTTTCTTCACGAGCTTTTGCAGTCATTTGATAGTTGTTCTTTGCAAAAAATGGTCGTAATCCAAAAATATCACCAGCATAACATTTATTGAGCAAAGTTTCTTCAGCATCAGAAATAACAGTTAAATGAACCACACCCGAAGCAACTACATAGAAGCAATCGTGCAAAGTGTCATTTATTTGAAACAATGATTTGTGTTTTTCCAAATTGATAACCCTGATGGTATTAGCAATTTGAATTAAATCTTCATAAGGCAAATAATTAAATGGCTCGTGTTCTTTTAAAAAGTCGGCTACACGCTGTGAAATGGCATTACTCATGATCAATGTTGTTTTTATAAAAATATAAAAAATAGGTTAGATTGCAAAATTAGTAAAGATAAAGATTTAATGAGAATAAATAGTGTCGATTTTGTACTACAAATTATTTATTTTTTAGTTAAATTTACCATTCAAATTTTTAAAAATGGTAAACAATAAATCCATTAATGTAAGTGCTTTTTTATCGATACTATGTTGGTTTACAGTAATTTTACAATTAATATTGATTATCATTAATAGACAAGCATCAATTTTTGAGACAATTATTAGATTTTTTACGTTTTTTACAATTTTGACAAATATTTTGGTTGCATTAGTTTTTACTGCAAATTGGTTGCAACCAAAAAATAGTTTTCAATTTTTCAATAAACCCAATACACAAGTTGCAATCGCGGTTTATATTTTTGTGGTTGGATTTGTTTACAATACCATTTTAAGGTTTATTTGGCAGTCAAAAGGTTGGGATAAAGTAGCCGACGAACTTCTTCATCTAGTAATTCCGATTATTTATATTTTATTTTGGTATTTTAAATTTTCGAAAAAAGAAATCAACTATCAGAGTATTTTTGGTTGGTTATTATTTCCAACGCTATATATAGTTGTTGTTATGATTCGCGGCTATTTTTCTGGTAATTATCCTTATCCTTTTTTACACGTTAGAAACTTGGGAGTTAATAAGGTCCTTTTAAATTCT